>JBDTIC010000124.1:0-5595 GCA_039936595.1 Ginsengibacter sp.
GGATGGGGCTTTAAATCCGTATCTTCTAAAACATGTATCGAGCGTAAGACTCTGGAAGATATGATTATAGCGGAAAGTAATAAAGATGCGTAGCATCGGCCTGTTATGTAAGGCTGGTTTTAACCCGTCCTTAGAAATAACCTGGACCGAGTCCTGGTTTCGAAAGTTTCCGCTGCAAACCAGAAATACACATGTGTAGCATGGGCTCATTTTGTAGTATTGGGGCTTTAAATCCGTATCTTATAAAACATGTATTGAGCGTAAGACTCTGGAAGATATCACTATAGCGGAAAGTATTAAAGATGCGTAGCATCGGTCTGTTTTGAAAGGATGGGGTTTAACCCGTCCATAGATATAACGTGGACCGAGCCCCTGATTTCGAAAGTTTCCGCTGCAAACCAGCAATATACATGTGTAGCATGGGCTCATTTTGTAAGGATGGGGCTTTAAATCCGTATCTTCTAAAACATGTATCGAGCGTAAGACTCTGGAAGATATGACTATAGCGGAAAGTAATAAAGCTGTGTAGCATCGGACTATTTTATAAGGCTGGTTTTAACCCGTCTTTTATAAAAAATATATCGAGATTAGGACTCTTGAAGATAACGCTATAGAGGAGAGAAGTAAAGATGCGTAGCATCGGTCTATTTTGTAAGGATGGGTTTTAACCCATCCATAGGGGTATAACGTGGATCGAAACCTTTGCTTCGGAGGATGCCATTACAGAAAGATAAAGATGCTGCGCATCGAGTTATATTTTAAGGATGTGTTTATCCGTTCCTTTTTAATCCTTGTAATTCTTCGGTAAATATGGAACGAGATCTAATATTCCATTGCCATATAAAAACAAAAATCCTACATTCGGTGTATATCTAATAAAACTAAAGATGGCAAACACATACCACCAAATTTATTTGCAATTCGTATTTGCAGTAAAATATCGAATGGCAGTAATTGACAAGGGATGGAGCAGCACTTTATATGGTGTGATTGGTAATCTGATCAATGAAACCAATTGCAAAACATTAATTGTAAATGGGGTAGAAGATCATGTCCATTGTTTTATAGGTCTAAGACCGGTTGTGTCAGTTTCCGAATTAATGAAAACGGTAAAAGCAAAATCTTCAAAGTATATTAATGATCATTCTCTGACAGAGGATCCATTTCAATGGCAAGACGGATATGGCGTATTTTCTTATGGGCAATCGCAAATAGATAAGGTGTATAGATATATTCAGAATCAAGAAGAGCATCATAAAAAGCAAACTTTCAAAGATGAGTATCAAGGGTTTTTGAAAAAATTTAAGATTGAGTTTGATGAGCAGTATATTTTTCAGGATTTGATTTGAATAGCAACGGATTAAAATCCGTTGTTACAAAATGTATCGAGCCTACTGCTCTGAAAGACACCGCTAAAGGGGAGAGCATTAAAGATGGGTAGCATCGGCCTATTTTGTAAGGATGGGTTTTAACCCGTCCCTTGTTACAATATGTATCGAGCCTAGTGCTTGAAAGAAACCGCTACAGAGGAGAGCATTAAAGATGCGTAGCATCGGCCTATTTTGCAAGGATGGGTTTTAACCCGTCCCTATCACAATATGTATCGGGCCTACTGCTTGAAAGAAACCGCACAGAGGAGAGCATTAAAGCTGCGTAGCATCGGCCTGTTTTGTAAGGATGGGTTTAACCCGTCCGTTATACTATCAGCATATAAAATGATTCCAGAAAAAATATTTTATCCGGTAATAAACTTACTCCTACCTTCACGCGATTTCTTTCATTTCTTACTGGATTTTTACGTGTCTCTAATCATTTTCAGGTACGCATAAGGTCTGTTATCTAATTTAATTTATTGGAAACTATTTTCAACACCCTTATTGATAGTTTTATCAACGATAAGGTAGGCATAGCTGAGCATTTTCTGAATGAATCATTGGCGGGTCATCTCAAAGAAAATCTCACGACCCTTTTTGCCCAAAATAAAATGCAACATGCCGGAACAGGCAATAATATAATAGTAGATCACAATAAGCTGGTGAGGGGAGACAGTATCCACTGGCTCGATCGCGCGCATAATGATGTGCATGAAAATAGTTTTTTTGACCTCATGGATCGTTTTGTAAAATACCTGAATGAAAACTGCTATACGGGAATCAGCAGTTATGAGTTTCATTATACGTTGTATGCGCCGGGAACTTTTTACAAAAAACATATGGATCGCTTTCAAAATAATGACAGCCGCAAATTTTCCATGATCATGTACCTGAATACAGAATGGATTACCCAAGATGGTGGGGAACTTTGTATTCATCACGAAGCAGGTTTGCAAAATATTTCCCCTGTGAATGGTAAGGTTGTATTCTTTAAAAGTAATGAGCTGGAACATGAGGTGTTATTGACACATAAGAGCCGGATGAGCATTACAGGCTGGCTGAAGGGTTAAGCTGCAATTTCCCGTAATTGACCCCAATTTGGTGCAAGGCTGAATTTTATTTTTTAGTGCAATTTGTCCGCTCACTGTCATTTAGTTAAGGATGTTAGGTGCAAACTATCATCTCTTCGGGATTTTACGTTTTTTAATTTTTAGCTACAATCATATAATAGCCCAAACGCAGACTAAAGCCGGAACGGGTGAAATTCTTCTTAACTTAATTACATTTAGAGGACTCTTGTGCCAACACTGAGATCATTTACCCGAAATTAATCAGAGTTGTTCGAAAGTACGCAAGCTCCACAATGCAGAACTGACTTGAAAAAAATAAAAAATCCGCTGGATTGTTTTAGACCGATGCTTTCTGTCCTGCTGAGGCAAATTCAGTGGCACCGGACGTAAAGGTTACTATTTTGATTAAAAGTTGTTGTACTTTTTAAGATCACGACCGTTTAACGGAGAACCAAGAAAACGAAAAAAGCAGTCGCTAAAAAAGACCAACTGCTTTATACAAAGTTTTATAATTTACTCTAAGGTCTGCTCTCCCCCACCATTTACAAAGATGGTCTGTCCGCTTACCCACTCCGAAATTGGTGAAGCAAAATAGAGCATAGCTCCTGCAATATCATCGGCAGTTCCCAAACGTTTTATGGGCGTATGTGCCAGCATGGTCTTTTCTATTTCGGGAGTCAGTACACTTTCCAAAGCCGCAGTTCTGGTAGCGCCGGGACCTACACAGTTGATACGTACTTCAGGACCAAAATCGTGTGCCAGGTTAGCAGCCATGTGATTAACCGATGCCTTTGATCCCGCATAGCCACTCATGTTGGAACTTTTATTGATGCTGGACATGGAAGTGGTAAAAACAATAGAACCATACCCACCTTTCTTCATATAGGGTACACACAACTGGCACAGCCTCCAGCCACTAAAAACGTTGAGTTCAAAATCACGTTTAATGTCATCAACGGAAATTTTAAATGGATTTTCGCGGCCGCCACCGCCGCCGCCGGCATTGTTGATCAGAATATGAACGCCACCTAATTCTTTTACGGTCGTTTCAACTAAATTTATCAGGTCTTCATCTTTCAATACATTGCAGGAAACGGCAATAACCTTTACACCTAATTCCTGAATTTCTTTTGCCGTCTTTTCGGCATCTTCTAACTTAAAATCACCTATGGCGATGTTGGCCCCAGCCTTTGCGAGCAAAATAGCTGTTGCTTTTCCAATTCCGTTTGCACCACCTGTTACGATGGCAACTTTTCCGGTTAAATCAAATAGATTTAAGATTTTCATGATTTTAGGCTTTAGGTTAATTAATTTATTTTTTATTCATCAAATAGTCAGCTACCGCCTGATAAGCAGGTAGTGAATAAGCATCGTTAGCCGCATTACCTGCTATCGGATGTGATGCCATCCGTACGAGGACCATTTCAGCCTTTGGGTTTATATAAATCGTTTGTCCGTGAACGCCACGAGCGGCAAAAGCTCCATCAGCATTTTCAGTGATCCACCACATATTTCGGTATGACCATCCTTTCAGTTCGGGGTGGTCCGATTTTGCGAACGCATCTTTGCTGCCGCCCTTCTCAATATCGGCTACGGCCGACATAGGAATAATTTGTTTCCCATGCCAATTCCCCATGTTTAGTATCAATTCACCAAAGCGTGCCAAATCTCTCAAACCCGCATTAAATCCACCACCGGCAAAAGGGGTTCCCAAAGCATCTACCTGGTAGTAAGCATCCTGCTCCATGCCAATTTTGCTCCATATCATTTCTGAAAGCAAATCGTTAATAGATTTTCCGGTAGCTTTAGAAATGATCCAGCCCAGTGCATCGGCATTTACAGTCTTATAACCAAACACCTCGCCGTGTTTTCCTTCCTTTTTTACAGTCTCTAAGTATTGATAATAACCTACAGGGCCTTTATAATCTTTCGGTTTAGGAAGGGGGTTGCCTGCTGCTGAAAAATCCCAGATATCTGCTTTTGGATTCGCATAATCTTCACTGTATTTTAATGCCGTGGTCATATCCATTACCTGGCGAACAGTGGCATCTCCATAAGCTGAATTTTTAAGCTCAGGAACATAATAAGGCACCAATTTGGTTTCGTCCAGTTTGCCTTCAGCTACCAGGATTGACGCAAGGGTGCCCGTAAAAGATTTGGTAAGTGACATCACCGCGTGAACATCATTTTCTGTTAATGCCCCGAAATAGCGTTCATACACGACTTTACCCTTATGAAGGATAATCATTCCATCAGTATAGTTTTTCCAAAGAGAGGCTTCCCATGTCATCGGCGTTTGCTCTCCCCATGGTTTAAAGGTGAGTGCATCTATGTTTTTATCTAATTTATATTTTAGCTTACCTGGCGCGTCTAATCCGCGGGAGACGTTTATCGTAGGCAGCATTTGGCGCATGTGTACTACACTCCAGCGTATGGCAGGAAATTCGAAAAAGGAACCATCCCACGTGTGCAGGACTTTATCTTTGGGAGGGGGAAAACCTTGCATCCACCCAAATTTGGCGGGTTCACTTTCCCTGGCCGAAAGGAAAGTCTTTTTATCCTGGGCCATTAGCTGTACCGTGCTGAAAAATACTATTAATATTAGAAATGCTCTCTTTGTCCGGATAAGAACCGGAATTTTCTTCCCGTTTATTCGATTCATCATAATTTTTTTTTAGTTTGACTTTTTAAGGTTTCATTTTTAAGATTCTGTTCAGGCAGAATACACCTTTTTATAGTTAATAATTTGGCGAGGCGTAACCTATTCCAGCTATAAGTGCTATTAATAGTACAGCAGGTATTAGGCCAACTTCGATGGATCCCAGGAAACGCTGCCACAAGTCAGATAAAGCGGTAACTACCCCAAATAAGAAAAACCCACTCCTGATCATTGGCCAAAATGCGTTGGCAAAAAGGTACGTTCTTTCTTTGATTTTGCTGTAATTAATTACGGTCATAATCATGGGCAACATGATCGCTAACACAACCGACGAGCCTAATACTGTATGGACAGTGTTCGCTATGGAATCCACCGAAATAGCAATAGGCATTTTTCCTTTCAACATAAAGAATTGGCTTACTCCATCTACAATCAAAGTAGAGATCCCTGCAATAACGGTACCCTTAACGACTTCTTTGTTCCTTCTTATTTA
>JBDTIC010000125.1:0-5068 GCA_039936595.1 Ginsengibacter sp.
GCTAAATTAGTAGCCGATGCTTCTTTTTTATCGGGATTGAGAAAGATTGAAACTTTTGAAGGGGAAGTGAAGCAGGAAGCATGGAAGCCAAAATATGTATTCAATTATATACAGGATATGTATTTTACCCCTTCTTTCTTAGTAGATATTTCTGAGGTGATTGAAACAAAAGTAGATGCAATTAAAGCATTTAAGACGCAATTCTTTACGAGCAACAGCGTTAATGATGATGAACCGCAAACTTATATTTCTACTCCGGGATTTTTAGAAAGTGTGATTAACCGGACAAAAATGTTTGGAAGACTGATTGGTGTGGAGCACGCAGAAGGGTTTCTTTCAAAAAAAATAATAGGTGTAAATTCATTGGATGCCTTTATTAAAAATGTTACGTAAAACGATAAAAAATAATTTATAAAAAAAAATAACAATAATGACGACTCCAAAATTTCTTAAAGGCAGAGGAGATTTTCACGAGGTACTTAAAAACCGCGTAAATCAATATTTTACCGATAACCATCGTCCGATGACAGGCACTTCAGCCCTAACCTTTAAAGCAATATTATTTTTTACTCTTTATGTGGCTATGTATGTCCATCTTGTGTTCTTTACACCTGCGGTGTGGATCGCTATACCTGAATGCATAATTTTTGGATTATTAACCGCGGCTATAGGATTTAATGTAATGCATGATGGTGCACACGGAAGTTTTAGCAGGTATAAGCTAATCAATAAAGCTGCGGGAGGATCTCTAAATTTTTTAGGTGGCAGTGCGATTATGTGGAACATGAAGCATAATATTATTCATCACACCTACACTAATATTGACGGTATAGATGATGACATTGAAGCTCGTCCCTGGCTTAGATTTGCATCTACACAAAAGAGAATGAAACTGCATAAATTCCAGCAATATTACTTTTGGTTCTTATATGCGTTACTTCACCTGATCTGGATTTTTATGACGGATTACCAGAAGTATTTTAAAGGTAAGATCGGTTCGATGCCACTTAGAAAAATGACAACCCGGGAACATATTTCATTCTGGACTGCAAAAATTATTTATATGTTCATGTTTGTTGTACTCCCTATTATGCTTTTGGGCTTTACCCAGTGGATTATTGGTTTTCTTATTATCACCATGGTCACCGGTTTGGCTATCAGCATCGTGTTTCAACTGGCGCATACCGTGGAGCATACCGAGTTTCCGATGCCGACTGAGGTAACAGGAAAAATTGAAAGTGAATGGGCTATTCATCAGATAAACACTACTGCCAACTTTGCCACTAAAAGCAAAACAATCTCATGGCTATTGGGAGGATTGAATTTCCAGATAGAACATCACTTGTTCCCACTTATTTCACATGTGCATTATCCCGCAATTAGTAAGATCACTAAAAACACCTGTAGAGAATATGGAATTGATTATATCGAATTCCCAAAAATGTATCAGGCGATTGCTTCTCACATTCATTATTTAAAAAGGCTTGGCCGATTAGCATAAAGAACTTTTTTCATTTTTTTCATCCTCAAATCTTAATAAGTTTGGGGATTTTTTATTTCTGACAGGTTTAAAATCGCAGTGTTAACACCAATTGCCTAATGCCCGGAATGTAAGGCTTGTTATAAGGGTCATCATTTTAACCAGTCAAAAAAAGAGTTGGTAAAACAACAATCAGGATAAAAAAGAGTATCAATGGCTGGATCAATTTTGGTACAATATCTTTGGGAACCAATTATTGCAGATCCATTTTATAAAATAATTTAAGGGCAACAAAGATTGCTGCCCTTAAATTCGTAGGTTCTTCAATAACACTTATAACGGGTAGTTTTTCAAAATCAAATTGGATACAACAAGTAAATCATAATTATTGGAAAATTGTCAGGATATTGGATTCAAGTACTTTAATTCCGTTGTTGTACAATATACTTAATTCAAAAATATTGCCAAAAATCGCAAACCACTTACTTAATTTATTAGTTGCAAATTACAAATTTATTTTTTAGATATTACTAACAAAAATCTTATCCTCTAAAATAAATTTATAAAAATGCTTAAATAGCTCAATACATTAATAATACTTTTATCGGATTGGACAAATAAAAACGCTATTTGTCTTTTTTATCTATAAAATATTTATGAAAGAACATCAGTTGGTATCCTATGGCATTACTCCAGTAGGGCCAGTTGTGACTTCCATTTCGTTCGGTATAATCATGATTAACTTTTAGAAGCAATAAATCCTTGTGTAATTGCCTGTTAGTCTCAATAAAAGGATCATCTACCCCGCAATCAAAAATAATAGCAGAAAGTCGGTTAGGAACTTCTTTGACAATGTTCACGACAGCATATCTTAAGAAATTGGTATTATTAAGCGTATCTCCTAAAACTTTCACCATTTCATATTTATTTTTCCAGGGTAGAAGATTTTGAACTCCGCTCATACTACCTGCAGCCCCAAAAATGTCTGCATGCTTCCAGCCAATGGATAAAGCGCCATGTCCACCCATGCTTAAACCCGTTATAGCCCGCGATCCTCTCTCAGCAATAGTATGATAGGCCGAATCCACATAGTTCGGCACTTCGCTGGATATGTAGGACTCGTACTTTATAGCGCTGTCAACCGGGCTATCTACATACCAGCTATTGTAATGCCCGTCAGGACATACAACGATTAATTGAAATTCATCCACATATTTTTTCACTATGGCTGCTTTCTTAACCCAGTCGGAATAGTCACCACCATATCCATGCAACAAGTAAACCACAGGATATCGGTTTTCTCCAGTATTATACGATTCAGGAAGGATAATTACACATTTGCCGGATTTATGCATAGCATGGCTGTATATATTTATGGTATCTACCGACGCGGCTTTCAGTGCCGGAGCTACAAAGGCTGCAACAATGAGATAAAGAAATGCAATATATTTTGTCATCTTACAGCGCGGGGTTATTTTAAATTCATTGAAGAAATAATTTTTTCAATCTTATCGTTAAGATGGTTCTGTACATTATCAAAGTCTGCTATGCTTTTCAATTCCTCATTCACACTAAAGTAAAATTTAATCTTAGGTTCGGTACCGCTTGGCCTGGCAGAAATCTTACTTCCATCGTCAGTGATAAATTGCAATACATTGCTTTTAGGTAAAGCTATTTTTGAGGTTTCGCCTGTAACTAAATTTTTCTTTTCCTGCAGTTGATAATCCAGCAGTTCCATCACTTTGCTTCCTGCAATTTCCTTTGGAGGATTATCGCGGTATCCTTGCATCATATCGGCAATTTCTTTAGATCCATTCATTCCCTTCTTGGTAAGAGAAATTAATTTTTCATAATAAAATCCATATTCAGTGTATAGCTCCATAAGTTTTTGAAAAAGAGTCTGGCCTTTTTCTTTTGCTACCGCTGCCATTTCACAAATGATCGCTACTGCGCTAACCGCATCTTTATCCCGAACCTGGTCCCCTACCATTAAGCCAAAGCTTTCTTCACCACCAACCACATAATTCTCCTTCCCTTCCTTTTCCATTATTAATTCTGCAATCCACTTAAATCCGGTAAGTGTATTGTAGCAAGCGATGTTATTTTTTAATGAAACTGCATCTATCATATCTGTAGTAACAATAGTTTTTATGACCATATCGTTAGCCTCTGCAATGCCCTGATGTTTTCGGGCTTCAATGATATAACTGAATGCCAATAACGCAGTTTGATTTCCATTCAGCAAAGACCATTCCCCATGATTATTTTTAACGCCAACTCCTACTCTATCCGCATCAGGATCTGTCCCTAACAAAATATCCGCATCCAGTTCTTTGGCCTTTCCCAAACCTATGTCCATAGTTTCCTTTTCTTCAGGGTTAGGATAAATGACAGTTGGAAAATTACCATCAGGAGTGGCTTGCTCTTCCACGATATGAACATTATCAAATCCAAAGGCCTCCAACGCTTTCGGTACAAGCATAATGCCTGTGCCATGTATAGGAGTGTAAACAATTTTAAGATCATGCTGCCTGGCGCAGGCATCCGGATTCACACTCAATCCTTTAACCATTTGAATGTAGGCCTCATCTATCTCTTTTCCCACCTCAATAATATTGTTTTCATTTCCAGTCCATTTTACATCTTCCAGACCTTTGATCTTTTCTACTTCAGCTATCACATTTTTATCATGAGGAGGAGTCAATTGAGCACCGTCATTCCAATATGCCTTATAACCGTTATATTCTTTAGGATTGTGTGACGCTGTGATCACTAATCCGCCCTGGCAATTTAATCTACGAATTGTAAAGCTTAACTCCGGTGTGGGTCTAATGGATTCAAATAAGTACGCGGTGATACCATTGGCAGCAAAAATATGCGCAGCGATTTCGGCAAAATGGCGACTGTTATTTCTAACATCATGTGCAATGGCCACTTTTACCTCAGGAAAACAATTTTTTAAATAATTCGCATATCCCTGGGTGGCCATTCCAACCGTATATTTATTCATCCTGTTGGTGCCAACACCCATAATGCCACGTAATCCACCCGTACCAAATTCAAGGTCTTTATAAAAAGCATCTTCCAGTTCGGCAGCGTCTGAATTTTGTAATTTATGGATCTCTTTCTTTGTTGCTTCATCATAATTACCCGAAAGCCATTCATTAATTTTGTTTTCTGTAGTTGTAGTCATGCTATAATTTTTTACAATTTAAAGAAATTCTTTTTGAATTATTAAATCCGCGAATATACATAGCAATTCGGCAGGCAAATTTTCAATTTGTTTTTAAGTTTTGGACAATATATTCAGATCCTATATGAGCAGAAATTTTAATTTATCAACTTCAATTAACAAATGGTCATATCAAAGGAATCTGTCAAATTCTTTAGCATTAACAACCTCTTACATAATTGCACCGGAAATTCGTTTTACTTTTAAAAAAATTGGAATATGCGGAAACCACTTTTACTGTTGATACTAGTGGGATGTTTTCTTCAATCTAAATCGCAAGGGTACGATCCTGAAAAAATAAATCATAAAGCCAATACCATCTATGAATTGGCCATTAGCAAAGCAAGAAACGGCGA
>JBDTIC010000126.1:0-2838 GCA_039936595.1 Ginsengibacter sp.
CCGGTGGTACTAATAAAGAGGCTTCCAATCCTGATTATTTAAAAACAGTGCAGGATAGAGTTGACAGTTTCTTGGTACACAATCCAGGAATAAGTAAATCGGAGATTCCTACCGATTTAGTAACGGCAAGCGCAAGCGGACTGGATCCAAATATTTCGGTGCAAGCTGCCACTATACAGATAAAGCGCATTGCTAAGACTCGTGGCATTGCAGAAGGAAACTTGCAACAACTTATTGTTTCCAACACAGAAAAACCATTAGCAGGAATGTTTGGGCCGGAAAAAATTAATGTGCTCAAACTAAATATTGCATTAGACAACTTAAAATAAAATCAATGAAAAAAATATTTCTTATATCAATACTTTTCTCCACCATGAGCAGTTTTGCTCAAACAGATAGCGTGCCACCTAAACTTACTTTTAGTGGATATGTGGAAGTTTATTATACTTACGATTTTGGTAATCCCATTGATCATAATCGTCCCGGTTTTGGGTATGCCTTTAATAGGCACAATGAAATAACCCTTGACCTGGGATACATCAAAGCTGCCTATGAAAGTAAAAATGTAAGAGCAAACCTCGCGTTGGCCGCAGGAACCTACATGAATGCAAATTATGCAGCAGAACCCGGTGTGCTAAAAAATATTTATGAAGCAGACGCAGGTGTTAAGATATCCAACACAAAAAATGTTTGGATAGACGCCGGTATCATGCCATCACATATTGGTTTTGAAAGTGCTGTAAGCAAAGATTGCTGGACCCTCACCCGCACCGTACTTGCTGAGAACACACCCTATTTTGAAACGGGTGCAAAGATTTCATACACCACAGATAACGGAAAATGGTTTATGAGTGGTTTGGTGTTGAATGGCTGGCAGCGCATTCAGCGTGTGGATGGTAATAATACACCTGCCTTTGGCCACCAGCTTACTTATAAACCAAATGATAAAATAACTTTGAACAGCAGTTCATTTATTGGAAATGACAAGCCCGACAGCGTAAGGCAAATGCGCTATTTCCATAATTTTTATGGCATTTTTCAACTATCAGATAAGTTTGCTATTACTACAGGATTTGATATTGGAGCAGAGCAAAAAAACAAAGGAACCAGCAGCTATAACTCCTGGTATGCGCCTGTGCTGATTGCTAAGATCAGTCCCAATGCAAAAAATAGTATTGCCGTAAGAGGTGAATATTATAATGATGAAAGCGGCGTTATCATTGGTTCTGGTACGCCGAATGGTTTTAAAACCTGGGGCTATTCTATAAATTATGACTACCTGATTCGTGACAATGCAATGTGGCGAATAGAAGCCCGTGGATTTTCTTCAAAAGATAAAGTGTTTACCAAAGAGGGCAACCTAACAAATAATAATTCCTTTATAACAACTTCTTTGGCAGTATCTTTCTAACGATGGAAGAGTCTAAAAAATCAGCCCTGGAATTTCTCGACCTGATCAAAAAATCCCGGCGAGGAAAATTTAAAATCTACATCGGCATGAGCGCCGGTGTAGGTAAAACGTATCGCATGCTGCAGGAAGCACATACGCTACTGAGAAATGGGATTGATGTAATGATTGGTTACATAGAAACACATAACCGCAATGAAACACATACTCTGCTGGAAGGGCTGCCCGTTATACCCAGGAGAAAATTATTTTACAAAGGAAAAGAATTAGAAGAGCTGGATGTGGCTGCTGTCATTAATCTGCGGCCCGAAGTAGTGATTGTCGATGAACTGGCCCACACCAACATTGAAGGTAGCCAAAATGAAAAACGCTGGCAGGATGTGGTGGAAATTTTAGATGCAGGCATTAATGTAATCAGTGCTGTAAACATTCAGCACATAGAAAGCCTGAATGCTCAGGTAAAAGAAATTACCGGTGTAGAAGTAAAGGAGCGCATTCCGGATAGTGTGATAGCGCAGGCGGATGAAGTAGTGAATATTGATCTTACGGCAGATGAACTCATTGTGCGGTTGAAAGAAGGCAAGATTTACGAACAGGCTAAAATAGAAACAGCGCTAAACAATTTTTTTAAAGGGGATCATATACTCCAGCTACGGGAGTTGGCATTAAAAGAAGTGGCTTCACAGGTAGTACGAAAAGTAGAATCGGAAATTACAAAAGCCAATATCGTAAAACGTGAGAAATTCTTGGCGTGTATCAGTTCTAATGAAAAAACCGCAAAGAATGTAATACGAAAAACTGCAAGGCTCGCCAATTATTACAACAGTAATTGGTACGTATTGTATGTGCAAAAGTCAAAAGAAAGTGCAGATAAAATTGCATTGGATAAACAACGACATTTAATAAATAACTTTAAGCTGGCAACAGAATTAGGAGCCGAGATAATAAAAGTAGAGAATGAAAATATTGCCAAAGCGATTATGGAGCAAAGTACAGAAAGAAATATTACAACGATCTGCGTTGGAAAACCACACCTGAGTTTAATAAGGGTAATCTTGTCAACGAATGTGCTTAATCAATTATTGAAAAAGCTGTCTGCAAGCAATATTGACCTTGTAATTTTGAGTTAAGAAATAAATACCTAAACCGAATTTGATGAGACCTGGCGACTGTGGTATGAAAAAGTAAAATTAAATATTTTTCAGATGAAAATAAAATTAAAACTGTCATTAGGTATCGGGCTGCTGTTTGTTATGATCACACTTATGACAGTATTGAGCATTTTGTTTATCAACAGGCTTGCCACCGATACCGACAATATATTAGTTGACAATTATAATAGCATAGATTATGGCCGCCAGATGATGATTTCATTAAACAAGCGACTATTAAATCAGGAAGACCAAATTGGTTTTAAAAAAAATCTAATA
>JBDTIC010000127.1:0-3465 GCA_039936595.1 Ginsengibacter sp.
ATGCTTTGTGCCCGCGTGCATATCTGGTAGATTCAAAGAGGCCTAATGACCCATTAGCAAAATGACAGAGAAATGAGCAGGCATCATCAATAGTTACTTTTTGCATTTTGCCTGTAAGCTGGTGCATTCGTTCTTTAACGAATGTTTCGGTCATCGCTGTTACATCTTTAATACCGCCATTAAGCCACATTGCAGTATCAATGCAGTGTGCCAAAAGGTCGCCGGTTACACCAGATCCTGCTACAGCGGCATCCATTCGCCACAGGCCTTCTCCGCCCTGGGGCACATCAGCACTAATTGTCCAGTCCTGCAAGAAATTGGACCTATAATGAAAAATCTTTCCCAACTTACCTGAATCAATAATTTGTTTGGCCAATGTCACCGCTGGAATGCGGCGATAGTTGTACCATACCGAATTATTAACTCCTGCTTTTTCTACAGCCTCTACCATTTGCTTTCCTTCTTCAAGATTGCGGGAAAGTGGTTTTTCAGTAAGCACCATTTTCCCTGCTTGTGCTGCAGCAATAGCAATCTCAGCGTGTACGTCGTTAGGAGCACAAATATCAATCACGTCAATATCATGACGCGCTATTACTTTTTTCCAATCAGTTTCAAATGATTCATAACCCCACTGTGCTGCGAAAGCGCTTGCCTTATCTTTATTTCTTGCGCACGCCACTTTTAAAACAGGACGGTATTCCAATTCAGGAAAAAAGTTGGGAACGCGGTTATAACCATTTGAATGCGTTCGCCCCATAAATCCGCAACCGATTAATCCAATCCTTAAGTCTTTCTTTTTTTCCATTTTAATAATTTATTTATGGTTTACAATTTTAATTTTTTTAATCTAAAATTACGATACTCTATTGTCATAGGCGGCCCTACATGCACCTGCACACCTAAAAGACCGCTAAACTTCCTGTTGTTGATGTCATCGTCAGTTACATCACTCATTAAAATACCATTAACATAATGTTGCATGTGGTTGCCCCTGACAATTAAATGGCACTCATTCCAACTCTCATGTATAAAGGATTTTAATGAATCCGCGCTACCTAAAGAACCTGTAACGATTGAAGGGATCCAAACATTCTTTTTTATAAAAGATTGCAATGGCCCTGATACAACTGGCAATGTTACCTTTTGGCCACGAAATGCCACAATACAACGTCCGCGTTCTTCATAGTTCTGACCGGTATATTGGTTGGCACCATCTATATCTGACTGGTATCCTTCTAAAGCATAAGGCAGATCTTTTAACTCTTCGCTGCGGTAATTAATGCCGCTATTACCGCCTTTAGAAATTCTGTATTCCACTATCAATTCAAAATCTGAAGTCAGTCCTCCACGCCAGATAAGAAAAGTATTTCGCTTCAGCAAAGTAGCAGGTGTAACCGTTCCTACGATACATCCGTCTTTCACACTCCAATAAGTTGAGTCTCCATGCCATCCTCTCAGCGTTTTACCGTCGAATATTTGCTTAAAACTATCATTCTCATTCTGAATACTTGTAAATGATATAAGGCTACTCAGGATTAAAAACACTGCCAGGCCATACAATGATAATTTGCCTGATAATGTGATGGAACGGTTGTACATGTCGAAGAGGTTTGATCTGATATAACTACTTATTTATCGCTCGAAGTGGCTGGTAACGCCAGGAACACTCTGTGAACTATGAGTCTTTGCGGGAGCTGATAAATTGCATAGGTGTCTTATCCTGCTTCATACCAGCCGTGTGCCTGGCGTACTTTGATCATTGTTCCAAGAATATCATTCCATGTTTGCTGATTTTTCATCACCTCATTAGGAAACATACATCCATCCCAGCAAATATGTCTGAGCTTTTTAGTAAGGTTACCATTTTCATCGCGAAGCCAATAGCCTGCATCATGAGCAATATCAAGTTTGCCATTCGGATCTAACGCCTGGCAATGACGTCCGGTCTTGTCATGTGCTCCTGACCCGAACACAGTTCCGTCATTTTGTGCTACATGAAAATCAATAGTCCACGGACGCAACGCATCAGTAAGCTTTTTCAGCGCTGCATGAAGTGTCTCACGATCATTCCAGTCAAAGTCTTTAGGAAGTATCCTGTCTTCAGGACTGTTGACTCCTAAAAGATAAAGGAGCGTATGTGCCATGTCTGCCTGGAAACCAATATTAGGGCGGTCAACCGCTTCAAGGGTATCCAGCATTGCTTTCCAGCTATGCATACCACCCCAGCATATTTCCCCTTCAGGAGCGAGCTGTTCGCCAAATTCATTTGCTGCATCACATGCTTCACGAAAAGTTTGCGCAATCAATTTTGTATTATTAACAGGGTCTTCAAGCCAGCCATCGGGATTGCTGGCAGAGTCGATACGAATTACTCCCGAAGGCCTGATACCCAGCTCCCGTAGCTTGCTGCCAAATCGGGAGGCCTTGCGAACTACTTCGACAAAACGGGTACGTTCTTCTTTGGTTCCCATAGCTGAGCCACCGGTAGGAGGCCAGATCGGAGCAACGATACTTCCTATCTCCAGGTTATAAGCCGATACTTTATCTACCAGTTTTTTTATCTCGTCGTCAGTACTGTCAAGTTTTATATGATCATCAAAAAGATCAATATCAATACCGTCGAACTTAACGCCGTTTACTTCTGCGGCAGCCGTTACTTCAAGTAAAGTGTCTAAAGAAATGGTGGGTTCTGATCCCTCACCTTTTCCTACAATACCCGGCCATGTTGCATTGTGTAACTTAGGATAATTATTTTCATTCATAATAAAAATGTTTTTTATGATTTAAAAATTCTTTACAACTTAGCTGATAACTTTTAGCTAATAGTCCACATTCTTACTTTAACACCAAATCAGGGTTACCCGGTCCAAAATGCTTAAGCATCACGATCGGATCGGTAGAAGATGCATTTACTATTTTCACACCTTCCATGGCTGCCTTTTCGGTTACAAAAAACTCGTCAAAAGTTAGCTGGCCATAACGAATGAGAGAAGGGGTTTCCACATTCCATACTCCCATGGTGCCATGTCCCTGCATCATGATCATTCCGTAAGCGCCACTATCTTTAATAGTAACCGTGGCACCCGGTAACACAGTCAGTTCTTTTGCGCTAAAGGCATCCGAGCGGTAACAAATCCAATTCTCAATATACCCCTGCGCCTGCATTTCTTCCAGTGGCTTCACAGGTTTAGGAGCCATAAAGTGATTTTCACGAATATTAGGATTGATATTTAAGTCCCAATCTATTACTTCCATTAGTTCATCAAAATCACCTTTCTTATCTTCCGGAGTTCCATTCCATAATAATTCTTCGGGTATGATCGCTTCATTAACCAGTGACTGATACATGGCAAACACGTCAGAGGCTTTCTGAGGTTCATAAGTACACATGCTTCCCGGTGCGTGCAACATACCCGGCGGCACATCCCATCCTGTTCCGGGGTCAAGACGAAAAGCCTGTGAATA
>JBDTIC010000128.1:0-8530 GCA_039936595.1 Ginsengibacter sp.
CATGGTAGACACCAAGGAATTAAAGAGGCAGGTAAGAAGAAATATGGATCGTTTTCCGGAAGACTTTATGTTTGAATTGAATAAAGAAGAGTTTGAAAACTTGAGGAGCCAATTTGGCACCTCAACCACCCGGACTCGGGTTGGTTTTAACCTCTAAATATACTTTAATCTATTAACTAAAATTCCCAACCTAATAAAAAAAATCTTATGTCCTTTGACTATCTAACTGGTATAAAAAAACTTTTCGCGCAATACAAATCACTCGGTGATAAAGCCATTGAACAATTGCACGAAGAAAAATTATTGTTCTGGCAATACAATGACCAGAGCAATAGCATTGCAATAATTATTCAACATCTGTGGGGCAACATGCTTTCCCGATGGACTAATTTTCTTACTGAAGATGGTGAGAAAGAATGGCGCGAACGCGATGCCGAATTTAAAAAAAACATAGAGACCAAAGAGGAATTGATTATTAAATGGGATGCAGGATGGGATTGTCTCTTCGCTGCTTTAAATTCTTTGAGTGATGAAGATCTTGATAAAACTGTTTATATAAGGCAGGAACCTTTAAACGTCGTAGACGCTATTAACAGGCAGTTGGCTCATTACTCGTATCATGTAGGGCAGATAGTCTATTTAGGAAAAATGCAGTTAAAAGAGGACTGGGTATCATTATCCATTGCTAAAAAAGAATCGGAGCAATTGAATGAGGATGACGATAACGAATTATAAAATAGATTCCAGCTCCTTAAGGTGATGAATGGTGTAAGTAGGATCCTGGCTACTATCAGCATTAATGTGGTTAACAAAAATGGAATCCATACCGGCATTTTTTGCTCCTGCAATGTCGGCATTAAGATTGTCGCCAATCATAATACTATTCTCAATTTTTCCATTGGCTTTTCCCACGGCATATTCAAAAATTTCTCTTTTCGGCTTTACAGAATTAGAGATTTCCGAAGTAATAATGTTTTTAAAATATTTGGTGAGGTTAGAGCTATTCAACTTTGATCTTTGCACTCTTTCAAACCCATTGGTAAGAAGATGTAAAGAATAATCTTTGTCTGTGAGATAATTAAGTATTTCGTAAGTATGTTCGAACACCTTCTTTTTAGTGGGAAGGATTGTCAGAAATTGGTCACTCATATTTTTTGCCAGCTTTTCATCTGCAATTTGAAAATCAAGCAAGGTGCGCCACATCCGTTTCCATTTTAATTCTTCCACCGTGATAAAACCTTTTTCAAACCTCGTCCATAAGGTAGCGTTATGACCTAAATACGTTGTATAAAAAAGATGAAAAGAATCAATGGATAACGATTCAAGATTAAATGCATCGTATAATTCGGCAAGTGAATCTTCTGCATTAGCATTAAAATCCCACAGTGTGTGATCCAGATCAAAAAAAAGATGTTTATATTTCAAAGACTTATGTTTCAAAAAAATATCAGTTTAAGGGATTAGATTTGTACTACCACCTAAAAAAACGAAATAAATTTATGGATATTGTAATTACAGGCGGCAGCAAAGGTATGGGAAAAGCAGTGGCAGAGAAGTTTTTGTGTGCAGAAAATAACATTTTCATTTGTGCAAGAAATGGAAAGGAGCTTGAGGAGACAGCCATATATCTCAATAAGAAATGTGGACAACGGGTTAAATATTTCGCAACTGACCTTTCAGAAAAAGAAAATGTATTGAAGTTTGCAGCCTGGGTGTCAGCACAAAGTAATGCCGTTGATATTCTCGTCAACAATGCAGGGTATTTTATTCCCGGCAGTGTTTATAATGAGGAGGAAGGCACTTTAAAAAAAATGATAGACATTCATTTGTACGGAGCCTATCATCTCACCAGGGCGCTACTTCCTTCAATGATGGAAAAAAGGTCGGGACATATCTTTAATATGAGTTCTATTGCTGCGTTAGGTGCATACAGGAATGGAGGTTCATATAGCATCGGCAAATACGCACTGATGGGATTCAGTAAAAATCTTAGAGAAGAAATGAAACCTTTTAACATTAAAGTAACCACTGTCTATCCGGGTGCAGTTTATACTGCATCGTGGGAGGGCGCCGGAGTATTGCCAGAGAGGATTATGGAGGTGGATGACATTGCCAGTTTGATTTATTCCGTTTCATTACTTTCTCCACAGGCATGTGTGGAAGATATTGTAATAAGACCCTTATTAGGCGATTTACCTTAACTCAGGTAAACTAACTCTATTCTATTAACCTTTTTTTAAATTCATTTACAGGTATTTTTGTAACTCAACTTTTTACGAAAAAATGGATACATTTTTACTAAAGCGTTTACATAAGGTTGTTTCTGAGAACTTTGTTGGTGATTTGTCAAAAGGTTGTCGATTGGAGAATAAACCATCTCAAAAGATCTCTGGGAGGAAATATTCATCTCTGCTACAAACATTCTGCTCTTTTAGAATTATCGTTTTTTTTACACTCCTCTTTGTCAGCAGCATTTCTCTTGCACAGGTGCAGTTTTCGGTAGTGTGCCCTAATAAAAAAATAGGAAAGAATGATCTGGTCGACATCCAGTTTAAAGTAGAAAATGCCTCACATGTTGGAAGTATCATACCACCGTCGTTTAAAGACTTTAATGTAGTAAGTGGCCCCAATCAGCAAAGTAGTATGAGTAGCATTAATGGCAAAGTCACTCAGTATGTTTCCATTGGTTTTAGTTTGCAGCCAAAGTCCCCCGGCAAATATATTATCGGCCCGGCTACTGCCGAGGCCGATGGAACCGAATATAAAAGTAAGCCCGTCACCATTACAGTTACTACTGATCCTTCCTTAGCTCACAATAATAGAAGCATTGCTCCCAGCCCATCACCATTTCCCAACTTTAATTTTGATCTCCCCGATAATCCTGTCAGCCACCAGTTTACTGATTATATTTTAAAGCCGGGAGAAGACGCTGCAGAAAAAATAAAAAAAAATCTGTTTATAAAATTAGATGTCAGTAAGAAAGATTGTTTTGTTGGAGAGCCTGTAGTAGCAGCTTTTAAACTCTACACTCGTCTTCATTCCGAAACTACAATCACAGATGCACCATCTTTTAATGGCTTTTCTGTAAGCGACCTTGAAGTAAATAATAACAATAATTCAAAACTTGAAAAATACGATGGGAGATTATACAATGTTTATACTTTGCGCAAAGTAGAATTGTATCCTTTACAGGCTGGTAACATCACGCTTGATCCTGTTGTTGCTGATAATAAAGTAACCTTTATAAAATCCGCCTATGCTAATTCACAAGATCGGAGTAGCTTTTTCAACATGCTGGAAAATTTTGGTGATGCGGGAGTTCCCGCCAGCGGTTTGGTGGAACAAAAAATTACTTTAAAAACCACTCCAACTGTAATTAACGTAAAACCTTTGCCGTCAGAAAACAAACCTAATAGTTTTAAGGGTGCTGTTGGGAAATTTAACGTAGTATCCTCATTGGGAAAAGACAGTATTTCAACAGATGATGCAGGGGTTCTGAAAGTTACTGTAAGTGGCCAGGGAAATATTCAATTAGTCAATGCACCCACCATTGTATGGCCTAAGGGTATAGATGGTTACGAGGCAAAAGTTAAAGACAACGTTGATAAAACGACGGTGCCAATGCAAGGCAACAAAGTTTTTTCATTCCCTTTTACAGTTTCCAGACAAGGTAATTATACAATTGATTCCATATTATTCTCTTATTTTGATCCGTCTTCTAAAGAATACAAAACCATACTTGTACCACCGTTACAGGTCCATGTTCGAAAAGGAAATACAATTCGCCACCTATTTACAGATAAAAGACCAACTGACTCGCCACCATTTATTTCACACGTGACAGAAGTGCTTTTGGGCATAGCTCTGATTGCTGCTATTATTTTCCTCATATTTTTCCTGGTCATTAGAAAAAAGAAAAATGAAGGTGTTTTAGAAAAGAACGTGAGACTGGATGACATAAAATATGAAAGAGAATTAGCTGAAAAAGAATTTACTATTCCTGAAAGCCCCTTGCTTGATGCGCATGAAAAAATGACCGCCGGAGACAGCAGTGGATTTTTAGTCAGTATGGATTCTTCGCTGAAAAGATATTTGTCTCAAAAGCTAAAAATACCTTTAAGTGAACTATCTAAAAAGAGACTTAATGAGGAGCTGGACAAGTGCAATGTGAGCCTGAATACTTCATTAATGCTCACTTCACTTTTAGATGAAGTTGAAATTAACCTATATGCACCTCCTTCTAATACAACTCACCTTATACGTATCTATGAGAAAGCTTCAGAGGTAATATCATTGCTCGATAAACAAGTGTGTGATTAGTGTTTAGGAGTTGGTAAACTTGTAACCAATCCCTCTTATTGAATGAAAGTATTTGGGATTGCGACTATCCTCTTCAAAATATTTTCTAAAATTTAAAATGAAATTATCCACTGTACGTGTGGTCGGATAGACATTATACCCCCATACGGATTGTAAGATCTTTTCCCTGGTTACTACTTCATTTTTGTTTTCGATTAGAAGTTTCAGCAACATTGCTTCCTTTTTTGTAAGTGCTACTACCTCTCCGGCTTTGGTAAGGCATTCCAGGGATGTAAAATTAATCTCATTTTTACCAAAAACATATTGTTCGGAAACCGGCTCTTTAGAAGATATCTTTTTGCTTTTATTGATCAATATCCGTACACGTATCAAAAGCTCTTCGAGGCTGAAGGGTTTAGTTACATAATCATCGGCTCCCTTTTTAAGACCCAATACTCTATCGGAACTCTGGTTTTTTGCGCTAAGCATTAGTATGGGAATTTCAGTGTTCGTAAGCCGGATATTTTCACAAACCGTAATTCCATCTATCTCAGGTAGCATTACATCAAGAATAATTAAATCGAAATATTCATTATGGACCGCTTTAAGCGCCGCTTCTCCATCATAAACGGATGTCACTTCATAGCCCTCCATTTCAAAATTTAATTTCAATGCATCTTGTATATTCTCTTCATCTTCTACCAGTAAGATTGAAAGTTTTTTTGGCCCCATAAAGAACAAATTAGTGATTATATAATTTTGGAAGTTTAAATTGTATTTCGAAAATACATCCGTGAGGCTTATTATTTGTCATGCTGATGTGGCCGTTATGTTGCTTTACTATTTCTTTAGTAAGATAAAGGCCTAATCCTGTTCCCTTGGTTTGCATCTGTGCTCCGCGAAAATATTTTTCAAATATTTTCCCCTGTTCTATTTCCGGAACACCCTGTCCCTCATCAATCACCTGGAAGTATATTTTTTTGTTATCATAAAATACCCTAAGCAAAACTAAAGTGTCTTTTGGCGAATACTTGATCGCATTATCTAAAAGATTGTTAATAGCAAGTTGTAAAAGCAACTCATCTCCATTGACGAAAATTGCATCTTCCGCTGACACTTCAATTCTTCTCGATGAGAAACGTGTATGAAAGTCCTCTGCACAATCAGTGGCAAGTGCGCCGAGATCAATCTTTTCATTGGTAAAGGTGTATCCACCTGTGTCTATCTGACTTAATAAAAGCATGTTGTTGCAAAGCGCATTGAGGCGATTACTTTCCTGTATCGTACTCCTTATTAATTTTTGTTGCTGATCATGATCAAGTTTCCTGATCTGCATTGTTTCAAGATTGAGCTTTGTAACGGCGATAGGGGTTTTAAGCTCATGTGTAATAGCCATCATAAAATTCTGTTGTTGTTTTGAGAGCACTAACTGTTTTTTTATGACGCGAAAAACAAACACGGCCCCTGCTACTATCAATAATAAGAACGTAGCTCCCTCTCCAATGTACTGGGTGGTTTTTCTATCCTTCTCTTCTTTTAATTGTTGCGATTCTCGTTGAAAATGTGAATCATTCAGTTCTATCATTCTCAGTTTATAAGAATAGATTTCTTCATTTTGTATGTTAAGAGCGATGAACCAAAAAACAAGGGCAGCAACAATGTAAGTCAGGAGAAACCAATAGAAAATATAAATTATCCTGAGGGGCCTGCTTTTCAATTTATTTTTTATGCTCAGGTAAACCATGCCGTTTAAGATTGAAATCAAAAAATGATAAGGGTAAAAGTATCTTTACATGCTTACTTTTTCCACCCTTATCCCTACATCCAAAATGTACTTCAGTGGATTGTCACGCATGATTTGCGAAACTGAAAATGTATAGTCACCATGCTTTTTAAATGAGACCGGACCGGGAGAGATATTTTTTCTCAGCTCAAATATGTCGTCCATGCCGGTTCCCAGCCAACCTTTGGAATCGCTGCCTAATTTGAGGTTTATATTTTGATAATGGGTACTGTCTGAAGGTGATGTAGAACCAATTCTCAACCAGATATTGTTATATTCATATAGATCGGTATGTCGCAATACAACATATACGTTGTAATGGGAAGAAGTATCCTGGATATTAAAAGTAAATTGCGGGACGTTACCGTAGTACCATTGCTGAGATGGTATTTGAGATTGCTTTTCAAAAAGATCAATCTTAATACAAGAGGTTATAAAAACTGAAAGAATGATTATGGAGAAAATTTTTTTCAAGGTGATTTTTTTGTAAAAATAATTTTTTTTTGATGGGATCAAAAACAGAGGTCTGGAGCTTTTTTTTTGCCTGTTCTGTAGGTGCAGGTCTTCACAAATAATTTAAGGTGGTAATCCTTTGGCTATTCGCCCCGATAACTATCGATTGAAATGAACCCATATCTACAATATATTGAAAGTTTGTTCCTTTAACTTTTCAAGCTCGTCCTTCATGAATACCACACACCGCTGAATGTCTGCATCATAAGCTTTCGAACCGGTAGTATTAATTTCACGGCCTATTTCCTGAATCACAAAAGCAAGCTTCTTACCTTTTACATCAGACGCGTTATCTAGTATGGATACAAAATATTCACAATGATTTTTAAGACGCACCTGTTCCTCCCTGATGTCTATTTTTTCAATATAATAAATGAGCTCCTGCTCAAGCCTGTTAACGTCGTAGTTTTCTTTTCCTACATTCTCTTCAAGAAGTTGTACCAGTTCAGTCTTCATCCTTTTCTTTCGCTGAGGTTCGAGTTGTACAATTTTATCTTCCTGTTCATTGATGTTCTTTATACGGATCCTGAGTTCCTTATCAATGGATTTTCCTTCTTCAATTCTGTGCGCATTCAATTCATTCAAAGCAATTTCGATTACTTTTTTTAAATCGTTCCAGTCACTGGCATTAAGCACTTCGTTACTTGGCGATATTACTTCTGGCAATCTTAGTATTGCACTCAATACTGAATTAGTATCAATAGATAATTCTGAGGCGAGCTCCTCTATTTGCTTATAATAGGACTTGATCAAATCGGTATTAATAACTACCGGCTTGGAAGAGCCATTTTGTTTTACTACTATTAAACATTCGACGGAACCTCTTATAAGGAATTCCTGTATCAAATTTCTTATATCAAATTCATAAAGTTTTATAATAGCCGGAATTTTTAAATTGATCTCTAACTGTTTCCCATTAAGTGATTTTATTTCTACAAGGTAAGTCTTATCTCCTATGGTTTGTTCCGCCCTCCCAAAGCCTGTCATTGATCTTAACATCTTAATTTGTCTTTTTAATTTTTAGCAAGTTATACATTTCTTCCTGAGAAATTGTTCTCATTTCCCCAGGCATCAATTGTCCCAAAGTAACATTTTCTATCCGGTATCTTATTAACCTTAATGTTGGATAACCTACACTTGCAGTCATTTTTCTCACCTGCCTGTTTTTCCCTTCTGTTAAAACTATGCTTATCCAACTATCAGGAATGTTTTTTCTAAATCGTATCGGAGGGATTCTTTCACTCACATTAGGTAAAAAGGAATAAAATCTTTTTACAAGGCATTTTTTTGAGTGATATATTTTTCCGTTGATATTGATTTCGACTCCCTGTTCCAATTTGTCAATAGCCTGTTTCGATATCTCTCCTTCTATCTGTACCCAATATTCTCTTTCATGCTCAAACGAAGGGTCCAATAATAATTTATTAAGTCTCTTATCATTGGTTAATAGTAGTAACCCTTCACTGTCATAGTCTAAACGTCCCACTGGATATACGTTTGATGGGACATCAAAATTATTTTTTAATGTTTGTTTTCCATCTACAGAAGAAAATTGTGATAGAACATGGTAAGGTTTGTGAACGATAAAATATTTATTCACCTCATAAATTTAAAAAATAAAAGAAGATACTTCTTCGTAAAAAAAATAAAGCCCGACAATAAAATGTTCGGGCTTTGTTATATGGATGGGTTAGTAAGTACAGGAAAAAAAATTCCTTACACAATATTAAAAATAATTTTTGCTATCTAAAAAAATATTTGCATCTTTTTTTATCAACATTATAAAATTAAGGTGTGGATAAAGTAAAATAAATGAGCTATAAGCCATCTTTTTTATCTTCATTCACTAACTCCTTTTTAGGATAATTATACTTTTATTGTTGTTTAAAATGATAGTGATAAAATATAACGCTATACTACTTATTTTATTTTATA
>JBDTIC010000129.1:0-10804 GCA_039936595.1 Ginsengibacter sp.
AACTGGTTATTTTCAATTTTAGCCAGCAATAATAAACTTTCATTTAATTTGCTCAATTGCCTCAAAGCATCTGTTGACTGCAAAATCGCTTGTGCCTGCTCATCCTTTAAATTACTGTCTTGTAGCAATAACTCCAATTTGCTTAATACAACAGCCACCGGCGTTTGCATTTCATGCGCAGCATTCTCTGTAAATTCTTTCATATTCACGTAGTCTTTGTAGATCCTGCTTTTCATATAATTTAAAGATGCATTGAGCTCGTTGAATTCTTTGATGTTGGTTTCTTCAAAGTGCACGTTTTCTATTTTTTGCAGCTCTACACTTCTTATTTTATTAAGCGACCGTCTGAACGGCATCCATAACCTTTTGCTTATAGCCCAGTTAAAAATTAAAGTGGCTGCAAACAGTCCAATAAAAACAAATAGCATGATCCTGGTGACATCTGCTACCAGTGCTGCTTTTTGCTCCTGCGATTGCCTTATAGTAATCTGGTAAGCAATGCCACTTATGGAAACTACCTGTGATAATTGGCGATAAGGAATGCCCTTTTCGTTTCTCCAATATCCGTTGGTGTTAGTAATTGTGGCGTGGTCCTCAATAGTGTCCCGAGTTGGAAAAATAGCAAGCTCGGGTGTCCTTAAGATAAAAGTAGTGCCATTGTTCACTTCTGACTCCAGGTATTGAACCCAGGCTATTTCCTGACTTATCAATTCCTTATCGCTGCGGTAGTTTATTTCTTTACTGAATTGATTAAACAAATAAAACCCAGCCACTGCCAGCAGTGGGATTAAAGTAATTAAAAAATACAACGTTGTTTTTGTAAGAAGCTTCATAATGCTACAAACTGTTTACCTGTCTGTGAATCGGTACCCTGAGCGGTAGGCTGTTCTTATATAATCTTCGCTCCCGGCGTCAATCAATTTTTTTCTTAGATTTTTTATATGCGAATAGATAAAATCAAAATTACTTACGTGAAGGTACTCATCACCCCATATATGTTCTGCAATAGCACCCTTGGTAAGAAGCCTGCGCTGGTTGACAATAAAATATTCAAGCAACTGGTATTCCTTATCAGTAAGATCTACTGTTTTGCCTTTTACTAAAACTCTTTGCGCTTCAGCATCCAGCACGATCTCGTGAAATGTAATGGCCTTATTTCCCTCAAAACTCCTGCGCCTGATAATCGCATTGATTCGGGCCGTTAGTTCAGACAAATAAAATGGTTTTACAAGATAATCATCCGCGCCGAGATCAAGCCCCTGTAGTTTATCTTCCAAAGCATTTTTTGCAGAAATAATAATAATGCCTGCTTTTGACTCCATGTATTTGAGCTCCTTCACGATATCCAAACCACTTCCATAAGGCAGGCCGATGTCCACCACAATGCAGTCATAATCAAATTGTGCTACCTTTTCTTTGCCCTGTAGAAAATCGCTGACTGCTTCACAAATAAACCCCTGATGCTCCAGGTATTTTACAATAGATTCCTGCAAGGCTTTTTCATCTTCGATAATCAAAATTTTCATAGTATAAATCTGACTTTTACTATTACAATGTAGTTAACAAAATGTACTAAATAATCATAACAAAAAGCCCGCCTTTTTAAAAGGGCGGGCAAAGGCTTTCATAGGAATAGTTATTTCTATCAGCCGTCTTTCAAAATGGGCATACATTTTAAATTGTGCTCCAATTTTCAAAACACAGTTATTGATTCGAATCTTGCTGATCCGGATAAGTTGCTGCTGACCCTTTAAGAGTAGCTGAGGTGGTATTTTCACTACCGTTGCGAACATAAGTGATATTTACTTTATCCCCGGGACGAAGTGCTGAAATTTTGCCAACCAACTCAGTACCAGTGTTGATAGTGTTTCCGTTTAACTTAGTAATGAAATCTCCCTTCTTTATCCCAGCTTCATCCGCTGCACTGCCTTTGGATACATCCATCACATATACGCCATTCCCATCAGGAATATTATTTTTCTGGCGGTCTGTCCCACTCATCTGGTCATTGCCAAACATAATGCCGAGGTAGGCTCTTTTAGCGCTTCCGAATTTAATGATATCACTGGTAACTCTTGCCACCAAATTAGAAGGTATGGCATAAGAATAACCTGCAAAAGAACCTGTCGGAGAAGCTATGGCGCTGTTGATGCCGATTAGGTTACCATCTGTGTTCACCAAGGCACCACCACTGTTACCAGGATTGACTGCTGCGTCGGTTTGAATAAAAGATTCAATAGGCGCACGGCTGTTTCGATTATTAATACCGAGATTTCTTGCTTTGGCACTTACTATACCAGAAGTAACTGTCGTTTCGAGATTTAAGGGATAGCCGATAGCTAATATCCATTGGCCTACTCTTACGTCATCAGAATTGGCAAAAGTGAGATGAGGAAAATTGCTGCCTTCAATTTTTATTACAGCGAGGTCAGAGCTTGGGTCTGTGCCAACGACTTTAGCTTTATAATCATTTTTATCATTCAATGTTACGAGCAATTCATCGGCTTTGCTAACCACGTGGTTGTTGGTGACGATATACCCGTTAGCGCTGACTAACACACCTGAGCCGGAACCAACCTGCTGCTCACTATTGCTGTTGTTATTATCATTGTTAGACATATCACCGGAACCATCCCCCTGGTTATCCTGTCCCGGAAAATTGTTTCCAAAAAAATTGAAGCCTTGTACATTTTGCATTCTCTTCAGAATTTTAATATGCACCACCGCAGGCGATGCTTTAGCAGCAGCTTTTTCAAAATCAGTTGAAGGTACATTAGAGGCATCATCTGAAAATCCTGTAGATTTAAAGAAGGAAGAATTTACCGATGAGTTTGCTGCAAACACATTTTGATTTTCATACTTGTTGAACATCCAGCCACCTCCGGCGAATGTAGCTGCACTTATCAGTAGTACGGCTATGAATTGTTTTAGTTTCATGTTTTTATATTTTTTTGATTGAAAAACAAATTTGATACGCAATTATGAAGTGATTCTGTAGAAAACTGTAAACAGCTTGTTAAACGTAATTGATATTATTAAAAGAATATTGAGTATACGTAAGTTGCTTTTCAAACCTTGCATCAATATGGTAAAAGGGAATGAGGCTGGAAAGCCTTTCTATAAGGTATGTGCAGCGGGTTAAACAACAAGCTATTTTTGCAACGATTTATTTATTCTAAAAAAAATAAATTTACTTTACAAGCAAATATTTGTTTACTATGAAACCAAAAATCGCGTTTGTAACCGGCGGTTATTCCGGCGAAGCCGAAGTCTCTTATCAATCTGCTAAAAACATTGAAAAAAATATTGATTCTGAACAATTTGACGTTTACAAAATTGATATTACAAGGATAGGTTGGTTTTATCAATTGAAAAATGGTAATAAAATTGAAATTGATAAGAATGATTTTTCTCTTTCAATTGATGATGAAAAGATACATTTTGATGCAGTATTAATAGGAATTCATGGTAGTCCCGGCGAAGATGGGAAACTACAGGGATATTTCGATATGCTAGGCCTGCCTTACACTACATGCAATAGCGCAGTTTCTGCCCTTACATTTAATAAAAGATTTACAGTGGCTGTAGCTTCTTTCGCAGGAATCAAAGTGGCCAAATCAATATTATTATTTAAAAACAATTACCAAAGTCCTGATGAGTTGGTAAAAAATCTTCGGTTTCCGGTATTCATAAAACCTAACAATGGTGGATCAAGTATCGGAATGAGTAAAGTAAATTCTCCCTCAGAAGAATTAGGATCAGCCATAGAAAAGGCATTTAACGAAGATGAGCAGGTACTGGTAGAAGAATTTATTAAAGGCCGGGAGTTTACCATTGGGGTTTTTAGATCTAATCATAAAATCATACCTCTGCCCATAACAGAAATAATTACTAAAAAAGACTTTTTTGATTATGAAGCAAAATACCAGGGGGCAAGCCAGGAAATCACGCCAGCAGAAATAAACGTGGAACTAACGGCACGCATCAAAGACGAAGCTGTCAAAATTTATCAAATTTTTAATTGTAGTGGTGTCGTGCGGATTGACTTTATTTACAACGAAGAAGAGGGTGAGCCTTATATGTTGGAAATAAACACAGTACCAGGCCAAACTGAAGGGAGCCTTGTCCCGCAACAGGTAAAAGTAATGGGTTGGACTCTGAAGGATTTTTACACTGCATTGCTCCGGGAGTGTTTACCTGCATAAAATGGCTAAATTGCACCACTTTTAATTCTATTTATTTTATTTGCGTGCTTAAATTTATAACAACAAAAAGTTTTTTCGTAAATCTGCTGGCAGCTATAGCATTGGTCTTTTTGTTGGGTTTTATATTTTTTCAATCGTTGGGATGGATTACCCATCATGGGGAATACCTTAAAGTACCCTCTGTAACCGGCAAAAATATTGATGAGGCAACAAGTCTCCTTGAGAAGCAAGGTTTTGATGTTATCATTACAGACTCATTGTATAATGATAGTTTGCCGCTTAATAAAGTAAAAAAACAATTGCCCGACGAGGATGCTACAGTGAAAGTAAACCGTACTGTTTTTTTAAATGTAAATCCTATTACATTACCAATGGTTGATATGCCCAAATTAGAAGGACTAAGTTTTAGGTTTGCCGCTGACAAATTAGCCAAGAGCCATCTAAAATTGGGAGATACCACTAATCGTCCTGATTTTATGAAAGGTTCTGTACTGGAACAACGATATAAAGGAAAAGAGATCGAAGCCGGCACAAAGATCAGGTGGGGCACGAGTATTGACTTGATTGTTGGTGGCGGTCTCCAGGCACGTGAGATTCCGGTTCCTGATCTTATCGGACTGAACGTGTCAGATGCAAAGGCAATATTAACGAAACAGGGTATTTTACTCGCAGCGATACTAACATCAGGTGTGATAAGCGATACCGCCAGCGCATTCATTTATAAACAAAATCCGGAAGTATGGAATTATGATGGTGAGCCTGTTTATATACGGCCTGGACAAACACTCGATATCTGGATACAGTTAAACCGCCCGGTACTTGATAGTTTAAAAACAAATACCCCGGACTCAATCATTAAAAAACCTTAAATTATTTATATGACCAATATTACCCCATTAGAAATAAAAGAAAGACTTGATGCCGGAGAGGCCCTGCATTTGGTAGATGTGAGACAGCCGGAAGAGACCGCAGAATTTAATATTGGTGGCATTGCATTGCCACTGGGAGATATTCAAAATATGGAAATTGAATCCATTGATGATTTAAAAGAGGAAGAAGTAATATGCTACTGCCGCAGTGGTAAAAGGAGTGCTACTGCTGCTTTATTTTTGGAAAAGACTGGCTTTTCCAATGTTAGAAATTTAACGGGTGGGATGGTGGAGTGGATTGAAAGATTTGAAGTTTAATTTCGTTTATAGAATTATTGGCTATTACATTCTGATTGTTGCAAATATGCATTATATAATTCATGGTTGCAATTGAGTGAGATATAGGATAAAAGATTAATGACATATTTTCCATGGCTTGAGGAGACATTATTACAATCTTTGGATTATTGCTTACCGCCATCGCGTTCATTCGCTTCTTTTAAAACAATCTGAAATCAAATCCTTCGCCATTGTCTAATTGATTATTCCTTTAGCGATTTGTTTTTCAACCATGTGCTCTTAAACTTTCACATTAGCGGATTTCTGCTGATTGATAAACTCTTTGAATATGTGGTAAGCGGATTGAAGATGAGCTGCATCCATTTCTTCAGGACTTTTGGGATTTTTTTTTGTACAGGTGTAGTTACAATTTTTATTTTTCTAAAAAGAGCGTTTATTATAAAGAATATGTCAGGTTTCCTCTCAGCACAACTCAATAACCATAGCGCTTGCACCTCCACCACCATTACAAATACCTGCAGCGCCAATCTTACCGTTGTTTTGCTTCAACACATTAATTAAGGTGACAATAACACGTGCACCGCTACATCCTAACGGATGACCCAACGCTACAGCACCTCCGTTCACATTTACTTTGGCCGCATCTAATTTCATATTTTGAGTATTTACAATTCCAACTACACTAAAGGCTTCATTCAATTCAAAAAAATCAATGTCTTTTATTTCCAACCCTGCTTTCTTTAAGGCTTTTGGTACGGCAAGAGAAGGCGTAGTAGTAAACCATTCAGGAGCTTGTTCCGAATCTGCGTAACTCAGGATTTTTGCAATAGGCTTTAGTCCTAAACTATCTGCTTTTTCTTTACTTATTAAAATCAGGGCTGCGGCTCCATCATTGATGGTACTCGCATTAGCGGCTGTCACGCTTCCGCCTTTTTCGAATGGAGATTTTAAACCGGGGATCTTATCAAATTTTACATTGAAAGGTTCTTCGTCTTTTGCAAAGAATAGTGGGTCTCCTTTTCGTTGCGGAATCTCAACCGCTACTATTTCATTGTCAAATTTGCCTTCATTTACGGATGCCTGGCTGCGTTTATAACTTTCTATAGCGAATTCATCCTGTTGTTCTCTTGATATATTACAATCACGCGCACACAACTCAGCCGCATTCCCCATCGCATAATCTTTATACACATCTGTCAATCCATCTTTTGCCATGCCATCTACGAGATTCGTATTTCCATACTTATTTCCCCAGCGTAGAGCAGGTGCATAGAAAGGAGCGCTGCTCATATTTTCCATACCACCTGCAACGACTATATCTGCATCTCCCAACAAAATACTTTGAGCACCATTCATAATGGCTTTCATGCCACTGGCACATACTTTATTTACAGTAGTGCAACAAACAGAGTCCGGAAGTCCGGCAAACAGGGCGGCCTGTCGGGCAGGAGCCTGCCCAAGGTTGGCCTGTAGTACGCATCCCATATATACTTCCTGTACATCTCTCGGAGAAACTCCTGCTTTGTTCAGTGCACCCTTTATTGCTATAGCCCCAAGGCGTGTAGCTGGAATATCTTTTAAACTACCGCCAAAACTGCCTATCGGAGTTCTTGTTGCAGAAAGGATATAAACTTCTCTTTTTTCCATAATAAAATTTATAATAACAAAGATACAAAACAAGAAACAGCAGGTATAATAGAATCCAATAAATCCTCAATGAAAATGACTCACCAAAAATTTAAAAGGAAAATTAAAATCGAACCTTCGGGAATTAATAACAAGTTGAAATTTTTTATTTGAAGCATTATTCTTAATTTGTAACGGTTCAGCTACAAAAATCATTTACCACAATAATTTTTCTTTTGATATTTAAAGAAACCCTATTTCTTACAAGCAAAACTACATCTTCATTCAACAACGAAATGTCTTTAAGGGTATGCATTAGCAGAGCAATAAACAGGCAGAAATCAATTCATACATCTATAATTTATTAACAAGAAAAATCTAAAAGCAAATATGGAAGACAGTAAAATTATGGCTATTAATAAAAGCCGACGGTCGTTCTTAAAAGAATCGGGAATAGTAATGGCGGGCAGTGCGCTAGCTTACAATACGGGGCTTTCAGCTTCTATTCTGACTTCCCGGAAATCTGTTCTCAAGGTAGGATTAGTAGGTTGTGGCGGCAGGGGAACGGGTGCCGCAATGGATGCAATTACTGCTGATCCCAATGCGGTGTTAACTGCGATGGGTGATATTTTTGAAGATCGGTTGGATGAGGCTCTTACCAATCTTACCGAAATAAATCCGGAGAAAATTAAAGTAGAAAAACAAAATAAATTTGTCGGTTTTGATGCTTATCTTAAAGTAATTCAGTCTGGCGTAGATGTAGTGCTGTTAGCTACTCCTCCTGCTTTCAGACCACTTCATTTAACGGCTGCGATAGATGCAGGTAAACATGTCTTTTGCGAAAAGCCGGTGGCGGTAGATGCGCCGGGTGTACGAAAAGTATTATTAGCGGCAAAAAAAGCAAAAGAGAAAAATCTTGCTTTGGTTTCCGGATTTTGCTTTCGGTATGACACACCGAACCGGGCAGCCTTTGGAAAGGTGCTGGCAGGCGATGTTGGTCAGATCAGAACCGTTTCCACTTTCCGTAATGGTGGGGAACTTTGGTATAAAGAACGACAGCCCGGGTGGACGCAGATGACTTATCAACTACGCAACTGGTACTATCACAACTGGCTTTCGGGAGATTTCATTGTGGAACAGGCTGTTCATAGTTTGGATATGATGTCGTGGGCGATGGGCGATAAAATGCCCCTTAAAGCAAGCGGAACGGGTGGCCGACAGAAACGTACAGATCCCAAATATGGAAATATCTATGATCATTTCGCCATAGAATTTGAGTATGAAGATAACGTAAAGGGATTTCACTTTACCAGGCAACAGGCAGGGACTCCTGGCCGCAATTCTGTAGAGGTTTTGGGTACCGATGGAAACGCAATCATGAACATTGGCCGCGAATATACTATTACCGGGAAGAATGTATGGAAATATGATGGTCCGAAGAACAATATGTACCACACTGAACACGAGGAACTTTTTGCTTCAATACGCAACGGTAAACCTATGAATGACGGAGAGTGGATGGCCAATAGCACGATGCTGGCTATCTGGGCAAGAATGGCAGGATATACAGGAGAAACAATTACCTGGGATCAGGCTATAAATTCCAATCAATCTATTGGTCCCAAATTAGAAGATTATAACTGGGATTTAAAGTGGGAGGACCCTGAAATTGCCAGGCCTGGCGTTACAAAATTTGTTTAATGAACTACTATAATACAATTTAAAAATGAAAACTGTTATAAAATTCTTTGTCCTTGCTTTTCTATCTTTCAGCTTCAGTTTTTTGCTATATGCTCAAACTAAACCAATACAATTTGGCAGTGAAATAGCATTAGACCAGGTGACACATAATTCAAAGAATAAAGCAAATCCTATTAACTGGATCGATGTAAATACCAGCCCGGAAACATGGAAAAAAAGTAAAGATATATTAATCAATTCAGGGAAGCCGATAGGCGTAATGCGATCTGAAAAGCAATATGAAAATTTTATTTTAGAAATTGAATGGATGCACATGGAAGCCGGGGGAAATTCGGGAGTGTTTGTTTGGAGTGATGCGATTCCCGATCCCAAAGGCCGTCTGCCGAGTGGAGTAGAAGTGCAAATGCTCGAACTTGATTGGGTAAATCAACACATGCAGAATGGCGAACCTGCCCCCATAGCATACGTTCATGGCGAAATGTGGGGTGTAGGGAATGTTACTACTGTACCAGATAATCCCAGGGGTGTCAGGAGTAAATCTGTTGAAAACCGCTGTAAAGGAAAAGGCGAATGGAACAAGTATGTGGTGGTATGCGTAGACGGTGTAATTAAACTCTCCGTGAATGGAAAATTCGTAAATGGCATTAGTAAATCCACCACAAAAAAAGGATACCTCTGCCTGGAGGCGGAGGGTGCGGAAATACATTTTCGTAATCTGAAGATAACGGAACTTCCTTCGTTGTAGAGAATGGTCGTGATTTGTGCATTTATCTGTTTTTCCCCTATACCAATCTGAATAGTGATGTATTCATGAAATTACTTCTGGAATAGCCAACAATTATTCGCGAGTATATGAAGAATAATTGGCGTTGAGTAGATTTATAAGGTAGAATAAAAAAGATAAATCCATTATTATTAAGTTCCACAGAATGAAAGAAAATACAGACATAAAAATATTTGAAGATAAAAAAGTAAGAACTCTTTGGGATGAAGAAAATGAGAAATGGTATTTGTCCGTTGTAGATGTAATTGAAGTCTTAACCGGGAGCACCAATCCGAGAAAATATTGGAGTGTTTTAAAAACGAGGCTAAAGGCGGAAGGAAGTCAGTTGGCTACAAATTGTAGTCAACTGAAAATGCCATCCGCAGATGGCAAATTTTATAGAACAGATGTTGCTGATACGGAACAAGTTTTTCGTCTTATTCAATCCATACCATCCACTAAGGCAGAACCATTTAAACTTTGGCTGGCAAAAATAGCTGCCGAAAGATTGGATGAGATACAAGACCCCGAACTCACTATTGACAGGGCCTTAAAAGAATACCTGCAATTAGGTTATTCTGAAATCTGGATTAATCAGAGATTGAAGAGTATTGAAATAAGGAAGGATTTAACTGATGAATGGAAAAAGAGAGGTTTGAAAGAAGGGGTTCAGTTTGCAACGCTTACTGATATCATAACAAAAGCATGGTCTGATAATACAACCAAAGAATATAAAATTCTGAAGGGCCTGAAAAAAGAAAACTTAAGGGATAACATGACCAATACCGAATTGATTTTAAATATGCTTGCGGAAGCATCCACTAAAGATATTTCTGTAGCCACTAATTCTGAGACTTTTGAATCTAGTAAAAAAGTAGCTCGTCAGGGTGGTAATGTTGCTAAAGTGGCCAGGAAGTAGTTGGAAGCTCGAACAGGTAGAAAAGTGGTAACTCCTTTAAATGCAAAAAGAAGTCTGAACGAGACTAAAAACATTAGGAGATAGGCAGGAATAATGAAAAATGAATTAGGCAAATCATTCTTCACCTTCCAACACAGGAAATTTAGCAGGAGTAAATAAAATGATAATTAATGTAATTACAGCAACAACCAGCAGGCCTAGATAGACATGGTGAGTTGCTGAATGAAATGTTTGTCGCAAAAACAATTGTATTTGAGAAGAAGCGTGGCCCGACTGTAGTGTTCCAATCACTTCATTTACCTGCGGCAGATTGGGTCGAATGGCAGCAGGTGCTTTATGCAGAGAGGAAAGTAAAACTGAATTGAATATGGCTGCGAAAATTGCGGCACCGAGAGTTTGTCCAAAATATCTTGAAAACATA
>JBDTIC010000130.1:0-4392 GCA_039936595.1 Ginsengibacter sp.
GCTTATTATCCCAATGGCTTCCCTGGCCCTGATCAGGAAGGAGGTGTGCAACCTGTGGTATCAGGAAAGACTCAAACAGGCTACAATCATATTCAGAGTTATTTTTTAAGCGGAGATGTGGCTCTTGATATCACCATTCCGGGAATTAAAGGGTTTGACATAAAAGGAACGTTCTCTTATAATAAGGAATTCCAGGACCAAAAGAACTGGCAAATCCCCTGGACTTTATACAGTTTTGATAAACAGGCTTACCTGAATAATAATTCTCAAGATCCCACTCAATTTCTGAAGGCGACTTTACGAGGCCCTACCGATCCACAACTCACTCAATCTTTCTATCAGCAACAGAATACACTTTCGAACCTGGTTGCCAATTACAAGCATGATTTTGGAGACCACAAAATGTCGTTGATGGCGGGAACAGAGCAGCAAAATTTTAATCAATCCAATTTTAACGCTTTCCGGCGTCATTTTATCTCCACTACCCTTCCTGAATTATTTGCGGGTGGCCAGCAGGATTGGAGTAATGATGGATCAGCGGCTCATGGTGCACGGGCGAGCTTTTTTAGCCGGGCTAATTATGCCTATAAGGATAGATATTTATTAGAATTTGTGGGTCGATATGATGGATCGTATCTTTTTCCCAGTAATAAACGATTTGGGTTTTTTCCGGCTTTTTCAGGAGGTTGGAGAATATCCAACGAGCCGTTTTTTAACAACGTTAGCTTTTTTAATGATTTAAAATTAAGGGCATCCTGGGGTAAAACGGGTAATGATATTACCAATCCTAATGCACTGGTAGAAGCGCAACAGTTTCTTAGCGGTTACCAGTTTGGTTCAAGTTATGTGTTAGGCATTGACCAGGTTTTGCCAAGCATTTATCAGTCAAGAGAGGCCAATCCTAACGCAACATGGGAACGTTCCAATCAGACAGATATAGGGATCGATGCGACCATGCTAAAAAACAGGCTCTCATTTACGATTGATTATTGGAGTGAATTGCGAAGCGGCATTCTTATTCAAAGAAACGCTTCAGTGCCTCAGAGTACAGGATTAACGCTTCCTCGTGAGAACCTTGGTAAAGTAAGAAGCTGGGGGTATGACGGTACAATACTTTGGAACGAACAAGTAAAAAAAGATCTTTCATTCCAGGTGCGCCTAACCTGGGGATATTCTAACAATAAAATAGTTTTCTGGGATGAGGCGCCGGGTGCTCCTTCTTACCAGGTTTCAACCAACAAGAAAATAGGTACAACGTTATATTACCAAACGATTGGGGTTTTCCAGACACAGGCTGAAGTTGATAAGTATCCTCACTGGACTGGTGCACGTTCAGGCGATCTTATTTTTAAAGATGTAGATGGTAATGGGAAAATAGATGCGGACGATCGTGTACGCATTAATAGTGTCCACACTCCTGACTGGACAGGTGGTATCACGCTTGGCTCCAGGTGGAAACAACTTAGCATTAGTATATTTTTCCAGGGTGCTTCAGGAGGTGCGCAGTATATATCCACAGAGTCCGGTGATATTGGAAACTATCTTGGAGAATATGCAGAACAGAGATGGATACCTGATCCCACTGATCCTAAGGGCTTAACACCAAGTCCGGCCAAAAGTACTTATTCCGGACCCAGGACATTTAACAGAGGCGACACTTATTGGTCGCCGCAGGCAAGTAATAATAATACCTATTTTTTAAGAAGCACCAATTATATCCGGCTTAAAACAATGGAAATAGGCTATAATGTTCCTAAGGAGTTCCTTTCCAAATATGTGGGAATCAGGGATCTGAGAATTTACGCCAACGGATTCAATTTGATCACGTGGGATAAGTTTAAAATTATGGACCCTGAAGTAAGCAATGCCGCCGGGGACTATTATCCGCAGGCAAGAATTTTTAATTTTGGTTTGAACTTAACCTTTTAAAAACATTTGTAATGAAAAGATATCAACTAATATTTTGTTTGGCTTCAGCTATATTTATGACCTTGGCCGGATGTACAAAAAAACTGGATGTACAGCCGCTAGATCAGATCACCAGCGCCGCTGTGTGGCAGGATGTATCATTAATGCAGGCTTATGTCAATGATGTTTACAGAGGTATAGGCTATGGTGAGTTTAATTCTACTAGCGGTATGAGCGTGATGACTGATGAGGCGATCTGGACAAATGGTGCAAAGCCTATCGTCCAATCAACTATTACGTCATCCAATCTTGATATTATAGGCGGTTCCAGGTTTAGTTATTTAGTGTGGGGTACACTTTATTCCTACATACGGAGTTGCAATATGTTTTTACAAAATACCAGGAATTCTAGTGTAACACCGCAGGCACAACTCGATCGGTTAAAGGGAGAGATGCATTTCCTACGCTCTTATTACTATCATAATTTGATGCGTGTAAACGGCGGTGTTCCCATCATTACCAAAGTATATGGATTGAATGATAGCACAGCGAAAGCCCGTAATACATTTGCGGAAACGATTGACTTTATTGTGAAAGACGCAGATTCAGCAGCTGCATTATTACCATTATCTTATACCGGAGCCGATGTAGGACGGGTTACAAAAGGAGCAGCTCTTGCCCTAAAAGCACGTGTCCTTCTATATGCTGCAAGCGACTTGTATAATGTGAACCCGGCCGGCAAGCCTGAATTTGGCTATACAGATGGAGGAGTTCGCCAGATGGGTCGCTGGCAAGCTGCGAAAGACGCTGCTAAGGCAGTAATGGATATGGGTATTTATGAATTATATGGAGCCAATCCTGCACCTGGAGATTCAACTGCGAAAACCTACTCTGATTTATTTCTTAGCAAGACAAACAAAGAAATTATCATGAACCGTTTTACAAGTGTAAATAATAAGGCGCCTAACGTAGCCATGTGGTTTAGTCCTAATGGCTATGACGGATACGGCGAAAATTCACCCATACAACAAATGGTGGACTCTTACAGAATGAAAGATGGTTCTAAATTTAGTTGGGATAACTCCGAAGAAGCAGCCCATCCGTATGAAAATCGAGATCCAAGGTTTTACGCGAGTGTATTTTATGATGGAGCACATTGGCGTGAGCGTTGGTCTGATGGCAAGCCTTTTGACCCAGTTGGTATTATCCAGGCTTTTAAAACATTGACCCTACCGGATGGAAGTGAGTTGGCGGGCATTGATACCCGTAATGGGCCTGTGCAGAGCTGGAATGGCAGCTATAGTAACTATTATCTTAGAAAATTTGTTGATCCTACTAATAATCTTCTATCACAATCTCAGGAAATTCCGTGGCCTTTTTTCAGATATGCGGAAATTTTATTAAATTATGCAGAGGCGTCTATAGAGTTGGGTATGGAAGGAGATGCCCGCGATGTGCTCAATCAAATAAGAAGACGCGCCGGTATGCCGGAATTTCAAGCTTCTCTTACCGGATCCGCATTACAAGAGGAATATAGAAACGAACGAAAAATAGAAATGGCATTTGAAGAACAACGCTTTTTCGACATACGTCGATGGATGATCGCTCCGCAAGTAATGAATGAAGATGCTCAAGGCATCGAAATAAGCGTGAAAGGAACAGACAGGGCTGACAGAAGCACTTATCATGATTATAAATATAAGGTAATAGACATACAGCCGAGGCATTGGGATGACAAAATGTACTTCATTCCCATATCCTTCGATGAAATGAAAAGAAATCCTAAGTTAATCCAGGCACCCGGATTTTAATAATAAAATGATTGCGAAGTTTTTAGATGGATGTTTCAATAAGTGGTTCAATCAAAAGTTTTTCGAGATGCACCCTTTAAAATCGCCATTGCACACATACCTCTCTTTGGTGGATGGCATGGCAACGAGCAAATAGCAGAGAAATTTATCCCGGTGTTGAACAAGGTTGGTCTTGATATCATGCGTACCGCTCAATTGCACAGATACTTCGCAGTGATAACAAAGAGTCTGCTAGAAATTTTTCGATTATATCCAATTCGAACAATACGATATTAAATGTGAAGGCTGACAGGAATCAACTAGAAGTTGATGTAATTGGCCTCAAAGGAGATATTGTTGATTCGATTACGGTTCCTAAAAAATAATCCTGACGGAGGTCTGAACTTCTTTAAACCATCAGTTTATCCGAGAGTACGAGAGTGACCGGCTTGTATAATTAATATATTTTCCATCTCAGAAAGGCACTCCTTATTCTCTAACTGTTATCTTTCACACAATTGGGCCAATCCCCGCATCGCCGTATCCTGGTATTATTTTTAACCCAAGACTCGTTATGTATCCTTTAATTATCAGCAGGAATAAATTTCAGAGAAATTGAGTTTACACAATGGCGCACGTTTTTGGCCGTTTCACGTTCTCCAAGGAAAACATGCCCTAAATGACCGCCACAATT
>JBDTIC010000131.1:0-6800 GCA_039936595.1 Ginsengibacter sp.
TTAATTTCAAATTTTGAAGCAAGGCCATGTGCCCAAAAGAATAAATTTCTTTTTAAACCAGTGAGCTCCTCACCCTTGGTCATTATTTTTTCGTATACTTTTTCAAGTACCCTCGGCACGGTTGTAAACAAATCAGGCTTTATTTCTTTTAAATTTTCTCCGATGGTTTCCATATTCTCCGCAAAAAAGATCGAGGTCCCTTTAAAGAGATAAATAAAGCTAACCATCCTTTCAAAAATATGATTCAGTGGTAGAAAGCTCAGTGCTGTTAAATTATCACCTGGGGGAAAACATGGCAAACTGTCTATAACATTGCTCAATATATTTTTGTGCGAAAGCATGACTCCTTTGGGTTTACCCGTAGTACCGGAAGTGTAGATAATCGTTGTGAGGTCTTCGTACCCAATTTTATCTGAAACAGACTTTAGATGAGTCAATTGATTTGGTTCAGGATTAATGAGCAGTTCTTTCCAGAGTCTTATGCCGTCTGTCTTTTCAAACGAAATAATTTCATGTAGCTCAGGAAGGTTAGGTTTTATATGCCTTATTTTTTCATTCAGGTCTGAATCATTTACAAAAATCATTTTAACACCGGCATCTTTTAATATAAACTCGAGATCAATTTCGCTCACCGTTGGATATATTGGAATCAGCAATGCACCTATTTGTTGTACTGCAAGATCAAGAATTACCCACTCAGGGCGATTCTTGGCAATCACGGCAATCTTATCTCTACCCTCTACTGTTAAATCTCCCTGCCCCACACCAGCCTGCAACAAACCTATACTCAATTGATTCACAATTTCAGCAACTTCTAAGGTGCTATATTCTTTCCATTGCCCATCTATCTTTCCTGCAAGCATTGTTTTGCCAGGTGATTCCTTTAGATGCATATTAATACAATCAAATAGTCTGGTTGGTTGTTGCATGTGATTCCTTTTTCTGGTTAAGATTTCGCTATGCTTTGGCTAAATAGTTAATCTGATAAATTTAGGGAATAATTTAATATTCAGCTCTAAAATTTATTTACAAAAGCTTTAATAGTTGTTAATGATAATATTGTCCGGAAGGCATTTTAAATACCCGTCCCCGCTGAAATTTATTAAACTGTTCAGATTCAGAAGTATGGGTGCCTGTCCAGTTTTGATATCCTGTAAGATTTTGCGAGGCGCCAAATATCCATTGATTATAGGCTGGAAACAGGCCTTCTCTGAGTAATTGTGATTGTAATTCAAAAAGCCTGAACGGGAATTTATCGGCATAATCTTGCTGCCAGTCTAACACAAAGCGGGTTCTTATCATCGTTAGGGTTTCTGCACTTAGACCACGTATTACCACACTATTTTGCTTATTCATACAGGTTAAAAATGCTACCTCAAAAGGCTTCAAATCTTTTGTATTAGCAAGGAGATTCGGATCGGCAAATAATTTTTTATACCCATCGAGTAATAAGTCTTTTATCTCAGCAGTGCGTGATGTAAACGACTCGATATTGATAAATATTTCACCATAAATAAGAGACCATATATTCTCTTTGGTATAATAATAAAATTTACAGGCATTATAATAATTATTGCCATAGGATGGGTCCATTTCAATGCCTTTCTCCCACTGTTTGATGGCTGAAGGATCCCTTTTACTTAAAAGCATTTCACCAAAATCATTATATAGGCCACCGCTTTCAGGATATTCTTTAATTGCTTTTTTATAAACTTTTTCAGCATCTTTTTGCTGATCCAACGCCCTGTAAATTGTGCCGGCGATCTGATAAATCTGATCGTCTGCATTATTCTTATCCAGTAAAGGCTTTATAACGTTCAGCGCTTTATCATTCTCTTTTTGAAGATAGTAAGTAAGAGCAAGATCTTTTGTAACCGCGATATTATTGGGGTCTCTCTGCAGAGCTCTTGCAAGTATAAGTGATGCATTAGCATAATCTCCCTGCTGAATAAATGCCCTGGCATTTTCGTGAAGTTTCTCTACATCATCCTGCTGTGCAAAAGTGCTAATGGCAACAAGACAACAAAAAATCGAGAATACAATCTTTTTCATCGGGTAAAGATAAAATAGTTTATCTCCCAAAATCCCTTATGAAAATAAAAAAATATTGTGGATTAAAGAATACAATGCTACCCACCTGTACTCCAATCCTGTCAGGAAATGAGATGAGTAAGAAGACCATCTCTTAATTTTGGCTCGAACCAGGTACTTTTTGGTGGCATAATATTATTGCTGTCAGCAATATCAAACAATTGTTGAATACTCACAGGATAGAGACTAAAAGCTAATTCCCATTCCTTGCTCTTCACTCTCGCCTCCAGTTCGCTTAATCCTCTTATCCCACCAATAAAATCAATTCGTGTATCAATTCGTTGATCTTTAATGCCTAATATCGGTTCCAGAACATTATTTTGCAAAATCGTGATATCCAGAATACCAATCGGATCCGTAGAGAAAGTACCATCCAAAGCGGTAAGCTGGTACCATTGCCTGTTGAGATACATTCCAAACTGATGAGATTCCCGGGGAGCAAAGGCCTTTGAGACTTTGCTAACTGAAAAATTTTTATTTAGCTTTATTAAGAATTCCTCTTCAGATAAATCATTCAGGTCTTTCACAACCCTGTTATAATCCAATATTTTCAATTGAGAAGCCGGAAATAAGGTAGAAAGAAAGTATCCGGCTTCCTTATTATCGGCAAAAAGATAACTTACTTTTGCCGCAGAGGCGGCACGGTGATGCCCATCGGCAATATAAGTACACTCTACTTCTGCTTTAAATATTTCTGTGATTCTTTCAATGATCTTTTCATCACTGATTACCCAAAGGGTATGCTGAACATCATCTTCGGCAGTAAAATTATAAACCGGCCCTTTGTCCTCCTTCCATTTCTCCATAATCCTGTTAATCTCATCTACATCTCTAAAAGCAAGAAAAACGTTTCCTGTTTGCGCACCTGTCGTTTTAATGTGGTTAATGCGATCCTGTTCTTTTTCAGGCCTTGTTAATTCATGCTTTTTTATCAGGCCATCTTCATAGTCCTCTACCGAACTACAGCAAACCAACCCTGTTTGTGTCCTTTCATCCATTTTTAACTGATAAATATAATAACAAGGCTTGCTTTCCCGGAAGACTATAGAGCGATTGATAAATGCAACCAGGTTTTCCTTGGCTCTTTCATAAACCTCCGGGCTGTGGACATCAATTCCTGCCGGAAGGTCAATCTCGCTTTTAGTAATATGTAGAAAGGAATAAGGGTTTCCTTCCGCCTCTACTTTAGCCTCTTTACTACTCAAGACATCATAAGGGCGGGATGCGACCTGCTTTGCAAACTGCGTTTCAGGGCGTAATGCACTGAAGGGGGAAATAGATATCATTGTTTCTTTGTTTAGCCTTCAAAGGCAGGGAATTTTTGTACGGGGTGCAAATATAAACAATCAAGGAATATTTTTGATTTTTAAGGGAATCCGCCAATCGTGATATTCAGGCCAATCTGTTATTTTCTATTTTCATTTAAGAATGTTTTCATAAATCATTTAATTTATTACTTCAATATCGTTTTTAAAAGTGTTTTTTTTGATAGCATAATCCCAGATTTCATCTTGGTAACAAAGAGATCTATTTGAAAAACATGCTCAAAGCTATCATTATCACATTTTACAATCTTAGAGGCCAAATTAGCATTAACTATAAATTCAGGGCATTGCTTAATAACTGAAAAGAGAATTCTTTACCTGAAACTTTCGCTGGTTATTGAACGCAAGCAGAAGTAGGTTCTTTTTCCAGGAATGGATTTTGATGGAGTATTTCTTCAATCTTATTTCCCTCGCCCAGAAATTCCAATATTTTTTTTATAAAAATGCGCCTATTTTTAATACACGGGTTCCTATCCAGTTGGTTCATATGAACAGTAATTCTACCAAGTTATTGTTCATAAAGCAAATTCTTTTTAATAGGAATTATTTTATACATCTCTGTTTCATGATTTACCTTTCTCAAATTCTTCCATCTTTCCTACCAAATACTGCACGCTGCTTAAAGGTAAAGCATTATATAATGATGCGCGGAAACCGCCTACTGAACGGTGCCCCTTTATTCCATAGATATTATTCTGCTTCGCAAACTCGAGAAACGATTTTTCTTTTTCAGGATCGTCCATCACAAAACATACATTCATCGCGCTACGGTCTTCCTTTGCTGCTGTAGGCCTGAATAGCTGACTGTGATCAATTGCCTGGTAAAGCAGTATCGCTTTTTCATTATTAAGTTTTTCGATTGCTTCCACACCACCCTTTTCTTTGAGCCACCTAAGTGTGAGCATAGAAACATATATTGCGAAAACCGGAGGAGTGTTAAGCATACTTTTTGCCTGGATGTGATTTCTATAGTCCATTATCGCAGGAATGGACCGCTTCACCTGGCCTAAAACTTTTTTATTGACCACTACAAGATTGGTACCGGCAGCTCCCATGTTTTTCTGTGCACCCGCATAGATGATCCCAAAAGAATTAAAATCCAATGTTCTACTTAATATATCACTCGACATATCAGCAACCACAGGAACACTGACATCAGGCATTTCATGCCATTGAGTTCCGTAAATAGTGTTATTGGTAGTTATATGAAAATATGTTGAATCATTAGGTACCGCAAAATCTTTGGGAATAAAATTATAGTTCCTTTCCTTCGAACTGCATACCACGTCCACATTACCAAAAAGCTTCGCTTCCTTAATGGCTTTGGTACTCCATACGCCGGTATCTGCGTAGGCGGCAGTTTCCTTTTCATTTAATAAATTCATGGGCACCTGCATAAATTGTACTGTGGCCCCGCCATGTAAAAACAACACTTCGTGGTCATCGCCCAGGTTCATCAATTCCTTTACCAACGAAATAGCTTCATCCATTACCGATTCAAACAGAGGGGTGCGATGACCTATTTCTAAAATAGACAACCCACTGTTATTAAAATTAATTATAGCCTGTGATGCTTCCTGAAGTACACTCTGGGGAAGAATAGAAGGCCCTGCGTTGAAATTGTGAATCATGAACTTATTTGATTTGATCAATTGGCTGTCTCAATATAACGACCTTTAAATTTTTGAAGACGCAAAGTTCTTGTTTTAATTCCTATTTTGAAAGTCATTTTATATAATTCGTCACTCATGCTCTCTTCCTTTTTTTTCTTTTCCTTTTTTCCATTCCTCATTTAATTTTTCAAATTCTTTCAGATCATTTTCTGAAAAAGATTGATTAGCTATTGTTGAAAGATCCGGCTGACCAGCATTTACCCATGCCGTATACCAGAAAGAGGCAATCGCATATATGGATTGTCTCATCCTACGCTCTACCATCCCATTAAGTACTTTGTCGTAGGCTATTGTATAGGCAGACGAATACTGCCTGATCAGGTTATGATTTCTTTCTTCAAAAGCGAATTTTTTGTCTCCTGGATAATGGGAGGACAATTCTCTTTCACATCGTAATACAGAATCAGTGGCTTTGGCACTTTCCAGGACCTTATCCCATATAAAAGTAGCAGGATCCTTTATATACTGCGCTTGTCCTAAAAAGAAATCAAACCTTTTGTCAGCCAGCAATTCAGGTACCCTGCTTTCCCAGAAGGCATGAATCCCTTTCTGACCTGTGAGTTGACCGTTGTGATTTTCAGTAGCATGTAATGGAACATGCGCATCAGCAATGTAATGCCCCAACTCAGTACTGTTTTTCAAAATGGATGAAAAGTTTTTTTCTTTGAACGAGCTTGTAAGTCTCGTAAGCATTGTCTGTATATGCCAGGGCACGATTCCGTAAGTCTGTAAGGTATCTTCGCCGAATTTAGCAATAGCCTCCTGCCATTTGTGTGGCAAGGCCGTATACGGATAAAGCCCGTAATGATCTATATCGATGTAATGTCTTGCCCCTTCGGGTAATACAGCATATCTTCTTTTATCCGGATCGGTTGCATGTTCTGTTATAATGTCAATATGTGGCTTATAAAACAGAAGCATTTGCGGAGGAAGCAAAAAGACAGCATAGTAATTAATTTTTTTATGCGCGAAAAAACCCCAGCAAAAACAAGGAGTACTTATAATAGCCAGCGAACAAACTAAAAGAAATTTTTTCAAAGCCAATTTTTTTATTCATGAACATGTCCGCTCAATGGATCGTCTATGGAACCTGATAAAGTTTGAGTGACACCGCCGCTTACTGCAAACTTCATAGACTGAGCCGCACTGATGCTCGTAATTTCCTTAATCCTATCCTTAGGAACAATATATACATTTCCGGCTACTGAGTAAGCCATTGGCAGATACACCGCTACATAATTTTCCATCCCGAAATGGCTCATGTCTTCCTGAGTAATAAAGCCGACACGCCAGATATCTGTGTCATCTACACAGGCTAAAACATTATGAGTAAATTTTTTCTTATTGCCTGCAAAGGCTTCAAAAAAGTCCTTTATAAAAGAATATAATAATTTTATGCCTGGTGTTTTTTCAAGGAATCTATCTATTAACGACAATATCCTACCCATTACAAAGAATGAACTTACGTAGCCGACAAAAATGATGAATGCTATAATAATTACAAATCCCAATCCCGGGATATTGATCGCAGGACGTAGTATGTTATCTATATTATTGAAGACGGCATAGATAAAATAAACCGTAATAGAAACGGGGCCAAGTACTAATAAACCCTGCAAAAAATATTGAATAACTTTCTGATAAGATAATGATTTTTTCATAAAAAGCTAATTAAGATCCAAAGGTAAGTGAAGTACCGTTTATCATTAAA
>JBDTIC010000132.1:0-3981 GCA_039936595.1 Ginsengibacter sp.
ATAAATTACCCGCAGTCTTCATATAACATTTTACGTATTGAAGAAAGCCCCTGAACCGTGAACTGACATGAAAAAGAATAAAGAGCCTCTAATCCTTTAAGTCCGGGAGCTTTTTGTCCGCCTGAGAAGGATTCGACGACTTCCCTTGGCTCAGATATGCAGCAAAGCAAAGTAGCGTTGAGTTACCTCTGCCCCTTACAGGATTTTTTAGTAATTATGAGGCTAGAGACTTTAATTGATTCGCTTTCTCAATGGCACAAATATTCCTTGCACAGATACCGTGTTGCATATTTGCGGCAGATTTGATAGACAATCACTCCCTCATTACCCTCACGATCCCTCTGAGCTTCCCACCACTATCTGCAATTGGCATTGTACACTGTTATCTTTCAGGTTACACAATTTTTTTTATCCTCGTATAGTATTCAGGACTTTTGGCTGCGTTGGCAGACGAATAAATCTCTACTTTTTTTTCACTGTCAGCAGCAGTTTAGACCTTTTGCAAGGCTCACATGCACAAACTCGGACTCAAAGCCAACCTTGCAGGAAAACCAAATTAGCCAACCGATTTGTAGGACTTCTCTTTAAAGTACCTATATAAAGTAGATATTTGTATTCATCTGTTGATAAGGAAATTAATGATCATTTAAGAATGTTCTATTAACGTTCATATTAAGAATAAGTACATTAACTAAAACTTAAAAGAACAGGTTTCGTCTTCCCTACCAATGAAAAAATATTTGCTGAAGTGAAAATTCATAGGTAAATTGAGTAACCAAAATCACCAACTGAAAACATGAGTATGAATCTGAATTGACAATCAATCCTTTTTGAAAACTAAACCTAATTGACATGAGACTTTATCAGACCGAAATAACTCCAATAATTAATGAGTTGCTACATATTGATCTAAGAAATCAACCTTTTTTATCATCCCCCTATCATACCCGGCCCACTTTTCATTCCCACCCTGAGCTTGAATTAGTGTTTGTTTTGGAAGGCTTTGGAAAAAGGATTATCGGTAACAAGGTAGAGCCATTTGAATCAGGAGATATGGTGTTTATCGGCTCTCATGTTCCGCATGTATGGCTGAGTGATGCGTCTTTTTATAAGGAAAATTTGAATCTTAACTCAAGAGTTATCGTTACTTATTTTAATTCAATTATATTTCAGCAGTTCTTTGATGCCATCAAAGAGTTTGGAAACATTAAAGAAATGATTCTACAGGCTTCCAAGGGTATCAGGATAGTAGGAGAGACAAGAAATATTATTGCTAAAAAACTTATTGCACTTTCTTCCGAAGATGGGTTTGAAAAAATCAACGGTTTTTTACAAATTCTGAATATTCTTTCTGTGTCAAATGACAAGCATTATATTTTAAACAAACTAAGTACTTCAGATGGAAAGCTTGAATCTGATCGCCTGGTAGAGGTAATCAAGTTTGTAAATACCCATCTTGAAGAACAAATTACTTTAAAAAAAATTGCTGAAATAGCTTGTATGACAGAGCAATCATTCTGTCGCTTTTTCAAAAACAGGTTGAAGATGAATTTTTCCGAATACCTGGAAGATCAGAGAATGAAACGGGCAACTAAATTATTGATCCAATCCACTGATAAACCAATCGCCGGGATCGCTTTTGAATGTGGCTATATTTCCAGTTCTCACTTTTGCAAAGTTTTTAAAGACCGATATAATCAAAGTCCGTCTCAATACCGGAAAAGCATCTATAATCTCGTAAAACAGTAAGAATCACCTTATGTTATCAACATCAAAGCAATGATATTTTATGAAAGCTCCCTTTTTATTTTGGGGATTGAATCCGACTTCGTATAAGCTTGTCTGTAGAAAGTCGGTTTAATTTAAGCAATATCCTGCAAGATAACCTGGGAAAAGAAAGTCTTGCCAAAATTTACATTTTATTAAAAAGGTGACGGACTTATGGATGTCCAGCCTCCATCAATAACAAGTGATTGGCCGGTGATATGTTTTGCTTTATCGGAAACCAGGAAAAGTGCGGCGTCTGAAATATCCCTGGTAGTAGCCGGCCTTCCCATAGGCGTCAGATTTGACCAGACTTTTTCATAGTCTACATCCTCCAAAGTCCTTTCAGTAAGTGTGGCGCCTGGAGCAATGGCATTTACATTAATCTTGTGAGGTGCAAGCTCTATCACCAGCGTTTTTGCAAGCATCTCGAGAGCTGCTTTGGTCATACCATAAGCGGCAAGATTTTTATGAGCCTGGTGACCGGTTACCGATGACATGAATAATATAGCCCCTCCTGATTGTTGTGCGATCATTTGGTTGGCTGCAGCCTGTGCAAGAAAAAAAGTACCAGCCAGGTTTACCTTTAATACCGAATAAAAAGAATCGGCAGGATAGGTCAGAAAATCTCCAAACAAAGTAATACCTGCATTGGCGACCACTATATCAAGCTTTGAATAACTTTCCACGGCAGTAGCGATCATTTTTTTTATGATTTCAGGATCAGAGGTATCTCCCCCAACGGCCACACAGTCACCTCCTTCTAAAGATATTTTTTGCGCTGTTTGCATAGCAAGGTCAGCATCAATGTCGTTCAATACTACTTTCCCTCCTTGTGCAGCGAGTTGTTTTGCTATTTCGAATCCTATTCCCTGACCAGCCCCGGTTACGATAGCCACTTTGTTGTCAAATTCTTTTACGTACATAAATTATTGATTAATGGGAATCGCGGGAAACTTTGCTTCCCGATCCGCCTTTTAAAAAATCAAGATCAACCCCTAAATGAGCCTGCTCTACATGGTCAATGAATAAACTCACATATCCTCTTTTGTGTTCATTGATAAACGGGGGAAGCATTTCTCTTCTTTTTTGCAATTCTTCATCATCCACTAAAAGCTGTAAACTTCTGCCAGCAACATCCAATTGTATAAGGTCTCCGTCCTTAACCAATGCCAGCACGCCGCCGGCGGCAGCTTCAGGTGATACATGGAGTACTACGGTGCCGAAGCCCGTACCACTCATTCTACCATCAGAAATACGTACCATATCTGTAACGCCTTTTTCCAATAGTTTTTTGGGCAATCCCATATTGCCCACTTCCGGCATGCCGGGATAACTTTTAGGCCCTACATTTTTTAAAACCATGATACTGTTTTCATCAATATCAAGGTCGGGTAAATCAACCTTCTTTTTATAGTCTTCAATATTCTCAAATACCACCGCCTTGCCTGTATGTTGCATGAGGCGTGGGCTTGCTGCTGAAGGTTTCATAATAGCCCCATTCTTACAAAGATTTCCCTTTAATACAACAATGCCTGACTGATGGTTGAAAGGTTCGCCTGTTGTGGCAATCACATTGCGATCCCATATTTCAGCTTTTAAAATATTCTCAATAACAGTCTTACCAGTTACTGTTTTACAGTTTTGATCCAAATGATCAATCATCTCCTTCATTACAACGGGCAGGCCTCCTGCATAATAAAAATCTTCCATAAAAAACTTTCCGGAAGGCTGTAAATTAACCAACAGCGGGATGGGTGCTGACAACACATCGAAATCATTAATATCCAGTGAAACACCGATCCTTCCTGCTATCGCCAATAAATGAATGACAAAGTTGGTAGAGCCACCAACAGCGGCATTTACTTTTATGGAGTTTTCAAATGCTTCTCTTGTAAGGATGTCGGATAATTTTAAATCTTCATTTACCATCCCGACAATCCTCCTTCCTGAAAGTTGGGCCAGTACTTTACGTCTCGAATCAGCAGCAGGGATGGCTGCATTCTGCGGCAAGGCTATCCCCAATGATTCCACCATACAAGCCATCGTAGAAGCGGTACCCATAACTGCACAATGTCCACGACTGCGACACATACAAGACTCTGCCATATTAAGATCTTCTTCTGTCATTGCACCAGAATGAAAGTCATCAGCAAACCGCCAAATATCACTTGTGCCTATGTCTCTTCCCTTATATTTACCCGTAAGCATGGCTCC
>JBDTIC010000133.1:0-3955 GCA_039936595.1 Ginsengibacter sp.
ATTTGCAGGTATTCAAAATCCTACAGTGTACCCAAGAGTGATGAACGGTTATGAGTATGCAACTACTTACAATGCAGCCCAGCAAAATATGGGACTTCCATTACGATATTCAACACAGGAACTGGAGGATATTAAAGAAGGAAAGGTTCCCGAAACAAACTGGTACGATTTAACTTTGAAAAAGCGTGCTTTTCAAACACAGCAGAATATAAGTGTAAACGGGGGAACGGATGCCATTAAATATTTTATGTCCGTTGGTTATTTGGATCAAAATGGTTTGTATGATAGATTAAATTATAAAAGATATTCAGTGCGATCTAATGTAGATGCAAAAATTAATAAAAACCTTGTCATTTCTTTAGATTTAGATGCCAGCAAGCGAAATAGCAATGGGAGTAGCTATTCTCCCGAATCAATATTCAATGATATACTCGCAGCATATCCCTTTGATCTGACAAATAATCCAGATGGTACCATTTTTTATACTCATGAGCAACATCCAGTTGAAGAGATAAAAACAGGCTATAATAGAAATGTAAATAATATACTTCAGGCAACTCTTTCTTTTAAACAAGAAATCCCTTTTTTAAAAGGACTTTCTGTATCGGGCAAAGCTTCTTTTGGCCAACAAAATTCCAATACTAAATTGTACCAGGTGCCTATTTTAATGAACAGACAGGATGCAAATGGACAAACGCTGGAGATCTATCCCTACGGAGGATGGAATGGTAAAACGGCACTTACCCAGAGTTTTGATGAGTATAATACCACCACTTTAAATGCCGCTTTGAATTACAAACGTACATTCGGAGATCATGATGTAAGTGGGATATTACTGTTCGAGCAATTTGATGCAAAGGCCAATAATTTTTTCGGTTTCAGAACAAACTTTCCTGCAAATGGACTGGATGAATTATCGTTTGGGGGGCAATTACAGAAAGATGCTAATGGAGGATCATTTACTGATGGAAGACGTAGTTCTGTTGCCAGAATTGATTATTCTTTTAAGCATCGTTATTTGTTGGAGGGCTCATTTCGTTCCGATGGGTCTGTAGCTTTCCCAACTTCTAAAAAGTATGGATTTTTTCCTGCCGTTTCTGCCGGATGGAGAATATCGGAAGAGTCTTTTATGAAGAATAACAGAAAACTTGATTTTATTGATAATTTGAAACTCAGAGCGTCTTATGGTGTAGTTGGTAACGACCGAAATGTTTATGCTGGTAATATACCTACATTCCAATACCAGCAGGTTTATAATCTTTCTACTCCAATCGTTTCCGGAGGTGACGCTCTCTCCAGCGTTAGCCCGGGAATATTGCCAAATCCAATTGTGACATGGGAAAGTGCAGCAATTTCTGACATAGGTTTAGACGGGTCATTATGGGCAAACCGATTACAATTTGAGGTAGATGTTTTTTACAAACGAACTTCAAACATTCTCCTAAGCCGGATTCGCTCTATCCCGGCTACTCTTGGCGCTCTGTTGCCTGCTGAGAACTATGCTCAAGTAGATAACAAAGGAATTGAATTGACTTTGTCACACCAGGATCATATTGGTCAGTTTAATTATTTTATTAAAGTAAACGGAAGCTTTTCGAAAAGTAAGGTAATTCTTCTTGATGAGCCAGCAAATATTCCCGACTACCTAAAACAAACGGGCAGACCTCTGGGTTTTATTATTGGGTATAAGGCTGAAGGTTTTTTTCAATCGGATGATGAAGTAGCAAAGAGTCTTCCACAATTTAATGGAGGTCAAAAAGCGGGTGATGTAAAATATGCTGATATTAACGGGGATAAAAAAATAGATGCAAATGATCAAACTATTATCTCTCTTGACAATAGTATTCCAAAAATAATGGGTGGTTTATCTTTTGGTGGATCTTTTAAAGGCTTTGATTTATCGGTGCTGTTTCAGGGGGCTACAAAAGTGAGAAAAGTGCTTACTGATAGAGCAAGGAATTCCGTTAGTTCCAATAATATGTTCGCTGCATTATTAGACTATTGGACTCCGGAAAACCGAAATGCTAAATATCCGAGGCCCTGGATAGGAGGAAACCCAAACAACTCTGTCACATCCAGTTTATTCTTACGTGATGCAAGTTATATCAGATTAAAATCTATTGATTTAGGATATACGCTCCCAATGAACATAGTTGATAAGTTACGTGCAAAAACTTTACGGATTTATTTGTCAGCAACCAATGTATTTCTAATAGACAAAATGCATTTGTTTGATCCGGAGATTGAAGCAACAGGAGGTACCTATTATCCGCAGCAACGTACATTAAACCTTGGCGTCAACCTTACTTTTTAAATTACAGCATCATGAAAAAAATAAAAACTAATATAATTTATCTTGCAATTTTATGTTTTGCAATATCGTGTAATAAAGATTTCCTTGATCGTTCCGCAAGTAGTTCGATTCCGGAAGAAGAAATATTTAATGATCCTGCGCTGATACAATTGTTTGTAAATAATATGTATGCAGATGTCCCGAATTTCGATCATGATTTATATGATAACATTACAGATGAATCGAGAAATTGGTGGGGCGGTGCACATCGCAATGTAGTGCAGGGACAATGGTTCCCTGACAATAATCCTATGGATTACTGGGCATACACACAGGTTAGAAAAACAAATATGTTTTTAAGCAAGGTGGATGAATCTGTATTAAAAGATAACGAAAAAGCTTCTTTAAAAGGACAGGTAAAGTTTCTTCGCGCAATGCTTTATTTTAATATGGTGAAGCGATATGGCGGTGTTCCCATCATCACAGAACCTCAACAATTATCTGATAGCTTGTTTGTAAAACGTGAAACGACAGAGGGAAGTTTTAGTTTTATTATAAAAGAACTTCAAGAGGCAATTGAATTGTTGCCAGAAACTTATGGTGATCGTTCGGTGGATATAGGCAAGGCTAATAAAAATTCCGCAAAAGCTTTTCTCGGCCGGGTTTTATTATTTTATGCAAGCCCATTGTATAATACGTCCGGAGATGTGGCCAGGTGGAAGGCATCGGCAGATATGAACAGGGAAATAATTGATAACAATGTCTATCAATTGCATGATAACTTTAGAAGAATTATGTTAGACAAGAATAATGAAGAAGAAGTATTTAGTGTGCAATTTCTTAAGGGTGTACGCGAGCATGGATGGGATTCGTGGGCACAGCCGGATTCCAGATCAAGGCAAGATGCCACGAGGCGGTGCCCGGTACAGGAATTTGTTGATGCTTTTGAAATGAAAAATGGTAAAAGTATTAATGATCCCGGTTCTGGATATGATGCTGCAAATCCTTATTTAAACAGAGATCCCAGGTTCGATGCTACTTTGATAGTTAATGGTTCAACTTTTGGACTTTTAGGCTTGCCAGTCTATATGTATGTTGGTGCTGATGACGGAATTAATAACGCGTATGGAACATCGACAGGATACCTTATGAGAAAAGGGACGGATGAAGCTAATAAAGATTTCTATGGTGGGCAGGGTAGTGATCAAAATTGGATAGAACTTCGCTTTGCTGAGATTTTACTGAATTATGCTGAAGCTCAGAATGAGGTTTTAAGCGCTCCTGATGAAACTATTTACACGGCTATAGAGAGGATACGTAAAAGAGCCGGTCTTATTCCCTACCAATTACCGTTAGGTCTTAACAAGGAACAAATGCGTAATACGATCCGGCATGAAAGGTATATTGAATTAAGTTTTGAACAGAAAAGATATTGGGATCTCAAAAGATGGAAAATTGCCGCGGAGGTGCTGGATGGCAAAAAATTCAGCGCGATTTATATTACAAAGCATGATGATGGAAGTTATACTTATGAGAAAAAGCCGGTTGATGGAGTTCCATGTGTATTTCAGGAAAAAATGTATTTTATGCCTATACCGCAGAGAGAAATGGAGAAGAACCCGAACCTTGTACAAAACCCTCAATGGTAACAATGACTTTAAT
>JBDTIC010000134.1:0-6975 GCA_039936595.1 Ginsengibacter sp.
CCTATATAATAAGAAAGTAACTGCAATGGAATCACACTTAAAATTGGGGCAATTATTTCATTGGCAGGCGGTATAATAAATACATCATCTGCCATAGTTGGAATGATCTCATCTCCTTCCGTAATTACTGCGATCACTTTACCTTTTCTTGCCTTTATCTCCTGGATGTTGCTTACAATTTTTGCATGGTATTCATCTTTGGTGGCCACAAATATTACCGGGAGATCTTTATCAACCAAGGCAATCGGTCCGTGCTTCATTTCAGCAGCCGGGTAACCTTCAGCATGGATGTAAGAAATTTCTTTTAGTTTCAGAGCACCTTCCAGGGCAATCGGAAAATTATATCCCCTGCCAAGATAAAGGGCATTGTTGGCATCTTTATATTTTTCAGCAATGGGTTTTAGCAGGTCTCCATTCTTTAGAATAGCATCTACTTTTTCAGGGATGTTTTCTAACTCTACAAGCAATTCAATATATCTTGATTCTTGTATGGTTCCTTTTTCTTTGGCAATCTTCAATGCGATCATCATCAGCACGGCTAACTGTGCAGTAAATGCTTTTGTGGAGGCAACCCCAATTTCAGGCCCTGCATGGGTGTATGCGCCCGCATGTGATGCACGTGAAATGGAAGATCCTACAACGTTTACAATCCCAAAAATAAAGGCGCCTTGTTCTTTTGCTTTTTCGATGGCCACTAAAGTATCAGCAGTTTCTCCGCTTTGCGAAATGGCTATAATTACATCTCCTTTGTTGATAATTGGGTTTCTGTAGCGAAACTCTGATGCATATTCTACCTCTACCGGAATCCGGCAAAGTTCTTCAATGATGTACTCTGCTTCCAAAGCGGCATGCCAGCTGGTGCCACAGGCAATGATGATGTAGCGGGGCGCATTAATAAGCGCTTCAATATGATCATGGATCCCTTTCATGGTGATGGTTCCTTTGGCTGCATCTAAACGTCCCCGTAAGCAATCATAGATGGTAGAAGACTGCTCATAAATCTCTTTCAGCATGAAATGATCATAGCCGCCTTTTTCAATAGCCGCCAGTTCTATATCGAGGCTGGATATATAAGGCATTTGTCTTTCATTACCGAGATTTTTGAGAATGAGCTCGCCGGATTTGATGATCGCAATTTCATAATCATTTACATACACTACTTCTTTAGTGTATTCCAGCATAGGTGTCGCATCCGACCCCAGAAAATGTTCATCCTTGCCAATGCCAATCACGAGTGGGCTTCCTTTTCTGGCCGCGATAATGGTATCGGGATTGTCCTCGTCAAGCATCAGGATCACATAAGCACCAGCGACTCTTTTCAAGGCAATTCGAATGGCTTCCTCAAGGGGACACTGGGTATTCTTTTGAATATCTTCTATAAAATTCAACAGCACTTCTGTATCGGTTTCACTTTTGAAAGTGTATCCTTTTTTGATAAGTTCTGTTTTTAGCTGCGCGTAGTTTTCAATAATGCCATTATGGATCATGGCGAGTTTTCCGTTGTTGCTCCTGTGAGGATGAGCATTTACATCGCTCGGCTCACCATGAGTAGCCCAACGTGTGTGGCCAATGCCTATATGAGCATGTAACGGTTTCCCGATTAGTGATTCTTCCAACCCGGCCACCTTGCCTTTTTTCTTGTACACCTGCAACCCGGAGTCATTAATTAGGGCAACACCTGTACTGTCATATCCGCGGTATTCCTGCCTTTTAAGACCTGTAATGATGATCGGGTAAGCTTCTCTTGGGCCTATATAACCTACAATTCCGCACATAAATTATTTTTTGATTGGCACAAAATAACGCAAAAGTTATCCATTATATTGTAAAGATTCGGCACGAAGAATAGAAGTGCGGCCCTAAAAGTTGGGTACTGATCTGAATACATGTGAACCCGGAAAGCGAAGTAGTTAGCGGGGTAAAAAATGAGAATTTAAATCGAACAACAAACTACTCCTATTCTCAAATCAGGTAACCGAGTTCCTTCATTCTGTTAAGGAACAAAGGCATGTCTTTTTGCTCAACAAGTATATGAAATTTTTCTGCTTTGATAATTATGGGACGCAGAATATGATCCTGAGCTATCAGGCGGTGAAGGTTTGTGTCACCAGGCGGAAGGCTGAATACATTCATTTTCTTTTTAGCATCAATTGCTTTACAGTTTTCGACAAATTGTGTTAAATAAGTTTTCCAAAAAGGCGGCTAATGAAAATGTGCGGTTTGTAGTTCATGATGTATGTTTATCTTATCAATAAAATTATTATTATTGCCTTCTTTTTTTTACTTTATATCGCTCACTCAAATTCCTTTTGGGTCAAAAATTCCCAAATCAAGACCAAGCAAAATATTTTTCAGCCATCCCAAACTTTGTTCATCGCTATTCTTTATTGCTTTATCGTATATTTTTTTCAGGTTACCCGCAGTTGATTCTTTCATAAAATTTATTGGATTGCAAGCCTTAGCCGCCGCATAATATTTTCTTGCATCGTTCTCATTCAATGCAAGAACGGCAAGTTCAAGTGCAGTGGCTTGAGTCCAATAGTCTTTTGCTTTCAATTTTAGCTGCCTCTCAACCGCATAACTTACAATGGGCAAAAACTTGTCAAAACGTTCATCCTTCTCATCGCCTAAATTCATCAATGTAAGGGCATTAATGCCCGGGTAATAATCCCTGGGGTCAGATTCAAATCCATCCACGTAAGTCTCAATCGCCTGCCTACGGTATTCAGCGCTTAAATCAGCATCATTTTTATTATCATCCATTAATCCTTTATAAACCGCACCAAGCAATCCTGTTGTTTCCGGGTCAGGGCCATATTTATCGGTGATTGTTTTTAATATTGTTTCTGCATCCTCCCTGTTGCCCGTTTTATTATAGGCCAGACCAATTTGTTGCTTTAAATAAATATTTTCATTGTACCTCCCATCTACCAATGGTTTCAGCAAGTTGGTTATCTCTTTGAAAGCATTTACGCTTTTGTAGGCATCAACAACAGCGTAAAGAAGGTCATATTTGTATTGCAATCCATCGCCTTCGTCTTTTTCAATTTGTACGATTTTATCAACAACTGCTTTTTTATCAGTTTCAATCTTATTTTTTTCTTCGTCTGTTGCAGCCAGGCCTTTTGCTTTATCAAAAGCTTTCCATTGCTTTACCAAATCAGTTAATGTTTCTTTTTGATTTTTCAATTGGATAACATTGTCTGCAAAAGCATCCGCGTCCTGCTGAAGGTAATTAAGGTCAGGAAATTTATATTGCTGTATCAACTGGCCGATCGGGCTGTCTTTTTTCGCTTGCTTTACATCCAGATTTATTTTAATGATACCGGCAAGTAGCTTAATTTTTGTTTCTAAATCCTGCACTTCTCCATTCTCATAACCATAAGAGAATGTCCTTAAAGCGGCGGTATCAAAGGGAAGCTTGGTGCTCGTTTCAAAAATACTGATAGTGGTAAAAGGTTTTAGTGCATGGCGGATACCCAGTTCATAAAAGACATTGGCGTTGGCAAAACTCAGGTCGGCAACGGCAAAGTCACAAAACATCAGTCTTTCATACATGGGCTTATGAATAAAGCCTCCACTTTTTTCTTCGTCGGCTCTTATTGGTTCGAGGTCGGCCATCACAATTGCCGGCTTAATAAAGCTGTTGTAAACCGTATCAAAATTGATTTCTTTTTTAATGCCGTCTGATTTTGTTCCAAAGGGCATTAAGACAAAACATAATGGTCGTCCCATAGTTTAAATTTTAAAAGTAACAGGAAAATGTGTTTCACTCACTTCTTTTGCAGCAGCCTTGGTACCAATATCATAAAGCTCAAATCTGCTGGCAGAATTGCTCATTTCTACAAGACCATCAATTTCTTTCGGCGTGTATTGTTTATTCATTAATGGGCCAATCGTAGGCGCATCAAGCCATACATTATAACGGAGGTAACTGATAAGCCCTTTGTCCTTTTTTGTGCTGCCAATAAAATCATTGTCGAGTTTACCAATCTCCTGGTCAATTTCCCATGCGGTGGGTGAGTTAGAAAACCATTGCATCAATAATTGATTGTGCCAGCTCGCATCCTGCATCAGCATATCAGGTAACTGTGATGCCCAGTTGAGCAGGTTATTCTTTTTTACATTAGCAGGAATTTTTTTCCACTTTCCCATACCTGTTCCCACCGAAACAACCATGAGTTTATCAGCCCCCCATTTCCATTTAAAAGGAAAACCATTCATGGTAGCAACCATCAATAACTGAAGTGCGGGATTATTGGCCATGCTCACTCCTCCATCCACAAATGCAGCTTCTGAAAGGCCGCCGCCTACATCAATTATTTGGGGTAGAAAATAGGTGGGTGCGGCAGCGCTTGCTCTTACAGCCTTCCATAGAAGTATATCTTTATTCATTCCATCCACACTGTCGTAATACCTGCCATCCGGATGATTGATCAAAGGCCACACACTATTGGTGTCTGCACGTTTTGCCACAATGCACAAGCCGGTAAGGATTTTATCGCTAGCTAAAGTAGTATCAGTTCCGAATACTTTTTGCAACTCTTCTTCCAGTGGTTTTGATTTATAGCTTGCTTTAATGAGATCATCAATTTCAAAAATCTTCCACCATTTGTACTTTTTCGCAAAAATCTTTTCGCCCAGGTCCATGTACATATTCTTTATTTCATTTACTGACATGCCGATGGCAAGGCAAGCTGCAATGATAGATCCAGTACTGGTGCCGCCAATAAGATCGAAGTACTGGCTTAGGCGGAAGTTTTTTTCATCTCCGTGTTGTTTACGCAAAATGTCTTCAATGCGCTGCAGGTAACCTAATGTGAGAGCACCGCGTATGCCGCCGCCATCCAGTGCCAGTATCCGTTTGGGAGAAGTCTTGTTACTAAAGTGATCTGCCTTTGTCATAAATTGTTATTTTGTAGGTGATAGATCAATGTAAAAATTATAAATACATTTTATGTGAAAAAAGGTTTCTTTAAAAGCTTATATTCTTTCTTCTTTGGATTGCTTATATCTCAGGATTAATATTTTGTCTTGTTTGTTGATGAATTAAAATCCGCACGAAAATTGATGCCGGTAATGTGTATAAAGGCTTTGCAACCCGCCGGACGTTTATTTTCTTGTTTCTGTTAGTCAATTTCTGTTTCAGTTATTTCTGTTTTATCTGTCTTGATTTTTCTGATAGTCTAGTCTTAGTTTTCAATTGCTGTGATATCATACAATTTATTCCTGGAACGTATTTCGTCCAGAAATTTATTGCTTATATCTTTAAAGTCCATATAAGGCGAAGACAAATAAACTTTTAAACTTTCCATTCAACAGTTTTTATAATTGGTTTATGTTTATTTACTGCAAATTGGTGCTGTTTCAGGAAGCAGATGCAGAAAACATATACCCTACAACATTATTGCGACTTCAGAAAAGTAAGGCGTCAAATAAATAAAAAAAAATAGTAAAGAGAAGGATTAAAAGATTTTCCCTGGATATTTGAAAGCACTAATTTAGGCAACTTACTCCAATTACAGCAAATACATGAATCGAAAAAAATATCTGAACAAAAAGTTGCTAAAATTTCCTGATTCTATTTATAAAGCACTGATTAACTTTACCGCTGCAGTCTTTATCTGTATCCAATCTTTTTCAACTTCATCCGGAGGAAGCAAATCAAAACAGGTGAACGTCTCCCTTGTGATACGATCCAGGCCTCTGAACGGTTGTCCGGCTTTCCAGGCAGCATTGGCAAAACGTTCAAATAGTCTTTTATTTTCTTTGCTGAGACTATCGTGAGCGATGGATCGTAATACGTCTGATGGCACCAAATGCTGTACTGTTGCAAGGTAGCTAATGCCACATTCCAGTGCATAAAAACCCGCAATATTGGTGGCAATTTTTTCTTCTTTAAAACTTCTTTGAAAGGTGGCTGTGTCTTCACCGGCTTTTAAAAAATCCGGGACAGGTTCATTTAATGCTTTGTGGTATGCGGCTTCTATATATTGAGCCACGCCCATTGCAAATTGTTCATTTTTCAGTAATTCACTGAGTTTGTGTAATTGATCGTTAGCAGATTTCCCCACAACAATTTGCATCGCAGGCAACAATTTTTCAGATGCTGCAGTCACCTGATCGTAATCCTTTTTTATTTCGTCGTTTGATAAGAAAACAGGTGAAATAAAATTATCTTTTTTGATTCTTTGCAATCCACGGAAAGGCTGACCGGCTTGCCAGGTGGCATTTGCAAAACGATTCAGCACCAATATTTCACTGGAATCCAGTTGGTGGTTTACTATTTTATTCAACCATTCCACGGGTGTTCCTCCGTGCTGTTCCATTAACAAACCTATGCCACATTCCACGGCATAAAAGGCCGCAATATTGGTAGCGATTTTTTCTTCTTTTGCACTTTTCTCTACGGTAGTATTTTCTTCTTCCGCGGATAAAAAAGCCGGGGCAGATTGACCCAACGCAGTATAGTACGCAGCCTCCTGGTTCTTAGCCATATCCAGTGCAAAGCCAGTATCTTGTAACAAGTTCGTAATTTTGATTAGTTCTTCGTTTATGCTTTTTTGTTGTTTCATACTGCCGGATTTATTTTGGGAACAGGAGATAAGAAAAAAGGCCACTGTTATCCATCTAATTGTGTGTTTCATTAATTTTTTTTACATATTAATAGTTGGTAAATTAATGAAAACGTGCCAAATAGCGGCATAGAGATCGCAGCTTTGTGGTTATTGATTTTGGGCACTTCACCCATGTGACCCGTCATTTTGCAAAATGCACCTCTTTTTGTCAGAAATTCTTTTGCTGACTACAATTTAAAAAAATCAGGCAGGTTATTTGTAAATTGAATTCCATGCCTAATCTGATCTCTTTTACTGACAAAGGACTTTTTTGCGAAGCAGGAGATTTTTATATAGATCCGTGGAAACCTGTGGAGCGCGCAGTTATAACTCACGGCCATAGCGATCATGCGCGATC
>JBDTIC010000135.1:0-7012 GCA_039936595.1 Ginsengibacter sp.
AGCCAGCAAAGTCCAGTCAGGGAATTGACGTTTAATTGCAGCATGGAACGATATCTTTCCAAATCATAATTTTCAAATTGACCTATTGCCCCAACACCGGCATTATTTACTAAAACATCAACATCCAGTTTTAATAAATTTATTTCCCCGAACAATTCCTTTGCAGCATTTTCGATTGAAAGGTCTAAAACAATGGGGTAACAATTCACCTTATATTTGTCCTTTACGGCATGGGCTACCCTTCGCAGCTCGTTCTCTGAACGGGCAACTATAATTATATTTGCTCCAAGTTCGGCAAACTGGTGTGAAAAGGCTTCACCTATACCGGATGAAGCACCTGTTATAAGGACATTTTTTGATTTTAAAGCTTTCATTATTCGTGATTTTTGAAAATAATCTCAACAATTTTTTTTGTATTGAACCAGAAAAGCAAGGGATGTCATTTGTAACTGATAGTTAATATAATTCCACAGACCACGTTCTCTTCCAGCTGGCTCCTGCAGATAGTTGATTGATGCCTTCTTTATTTTTCAAATGAAAATCATGATGAATATTATCAGCTACACCACACCAGGGTTCGAGGCAAACAAAGGGTGCGTCTTTAGCTGCCCAAATTCCAAAAAAAGGAAAGCCTTCAAATGTGAATGTGAGGCCATGAGGATCTTCATCAGAATACAATTTTATTTGATCGCTGTTAATGTGTTTTAAAACTATGGCATCTTTATAAAACAAGGAAGACTTTAGAGGCAATTTTTTATCATCAAGCGCCAGCGTTTCTGTACTATGGTTTGTCAAACCATTCTGCAAGAGAAAGCGTTTTAAAGTGGTATCGTTATTAAATGCCAATGTGTAATCCTCGTATTTCAATTGATCACTAATTGGTACCCTGAATGCAGGATGGCCACCCACAGAAAAGTACATGTCGCCATTACCCACATTCTGAACTATATAACTGCAATAAAGTGTATGCTGTTTGATTTCATACTGCACCTGAAAAATAAATTCGAAAGGATATTCAGCAAGTGTATCTGTATCGCTTCGTAAGGTGAAAATAGCAGACGTGTCAGCACTTTGTTTTGCTTCAAATGTTTTATCTCTTGCAAAGCCATGGCGTGGCAAATGATATTCTTTATTATCAAAAATATATTTACAGTCTTTCAATTCACCTATTATAGGAAATAAGACTGGTGCGTGTTTTCCCCAATAATCTGGTTCAGCCTGCCACAAATATTCAAGTTCGTTTAATTGTATGCTTTGCATTTCCGCACCTTTTTCGTTTATCCTGACTAAAAGGTTACCATTTCTTAATTGTATCATTCATCAAAATTACAGGCATTTCTTATTCTCTTCTAAAAGATATTAAAAATGGAATCTTTTTACAAAACTTCTTTTAAGTGAAATTTTAGCGTTTACGACATCCTTAAAAAAGTCAAACTCGTTTTTATAACAAGGCCTGCTGCACCTCAGGTTAAGCGTTGACGAAAATTGGACTTGTCGGTATCTGCGATTTTAGTTTTCTGCTTGCTAAGAATCAGTTTTGACGTAACTTTGCACCCTCAATTTTTTTTTTGGCACTTTTTGCCCGGGTTAAAACAATTTATGAATATTAGAAACATTGCAATCATTGCACACGTTGATCACGGTAAAACTACCCTGGTTGACAAAATCTTACACAGTACAAATATTTTTCGTGACAACCAGGAATCAGGAGAACTCATTATGGATAATAATGACCTGGAGAGAGAAAGAGGGATTACCATTTTCAGTAAAAACATTGCTGTTACTTACAAAGGTGTTAAAATTAACGTGATAGATACCCCTGGCCATAGTGATTTTGGGGGTGAAGTGGAGCGTGTATTAAAAATGGCCGATGGAGTGGTTTTGTTGGTAGACGCTTTTGAAGGGCCAATGCCTCAAACCCGCTTTGTGTTACAAAAAGCGTTACAATTAGGGCTTCGCCCGATTGTGGTTATTAATAAAGTAGATAAACCTAACTGCCGCCCCGATGAAGTTCATGACGCGGTTTTTGAATTGTTTTTCAACCTTGATGCTACCGAAGAACAACTTGATTTTGCAACGATTTATGGCTCCAGCAAGCAAGGCTGGATGAACACTACACTTGAACGTACAGAAAATATTTTTCCTCTTTTGGATACCATTCTTGAAAAAGTGCCACCACCATCTCATGAAAAAGGAACTTTGCAAATGCAAATAACTTCTCTGGATTACTCTTCATTCCTGGGAAGGATAGCCGTGGGAAAAGTAGCAAGAGGTGTCATAAAAGACAATCAGCCTTTATCACTAATGAAATTAGATGGCACTGTTCAAAAAACCCGTGTAAAGGAGTTATATATTTTTGAGGGTTTGGGGAAAAAGAAAGTAACGGAAGTCGCTGCAGGTGATATTTGTGCAGTAGTAGGAGTAGAGGGTTTTAATATTGGTGAGACACTTGCTGACTTTGAAAACCCTGAAGCGCTTCCTGTTATAAGCGTGGATGAGCCAACGATGAACATGCAATTCAGCATTAATAATTCTCCGTTCTTTGGTAGAGATGGGAAATTTGTCACTTCACGTCATTTAAAAGATAGGTTAGAAAAGGAGTTAGAAAAAAATCTTGCCCTTCGTGTATCTGCTACCGACAGTGCGGATAGCTTCATGGTTTACGGCCGCGGAATTCTGCATTTGAGTATTTTAGTAGAAACGATGCGTAGAGAAGGTTATGAAATTACAGTAGGACAGCCACAAGTGATTGTTAAGGAAATTGATGGAAAAAAATCAGAGCCTTTTGAGAACCTCGTAGTAGATGTGCCTTCTGAATACAGCGGGAGAGTGATAGATCTGGTTACACAACGCAAAGGCGAAATGCTGATTATGGAAAGCAAGGGCGAAATGCAACATTTGGAATTTGAAATTCCTTCGAGAGGTTTAATAGGTTTGCGTTCTAATATGTTGACCAATACGGCAGGAGAAGCAGTAATGGCTCACCGGTTTTTAGAATATAAACCATGGAAGGGATATATTCCCGGGAGAAGCAATGGTGTCTTGATTTCCAAAAATCAGGATAGAACTACAGGATATTCTATAGATAAGCTTCAGGATAGAGGAAGGTTTTTTGTGGATCCCGGAGAAGAAGTTTATGTAGGCCAGATAATAGCTGAACACATTAAACCGGGAGATTTAATAGTAAATGCCACGGAGCCCAAAAAATTAACCAATCACCGCGCCAGTGGAGCAGATGATGCTTCTCGTATTGCTCCTAAGATACAGATGTCCCTGGAGGAGTGCATGGAATATATCCAACAGGATGAGTGCATTGAAGTAACACCTAAATTTATCCGCATGCGCAAGGTAATTCTCGGTGAAGAGGAGCGGAAGAAAACTCAAAAAATGCAGAAGGTGGAAGCATGATTGCAACATAAGCAGCCGATTTTCGGATAATGAGAATTATTTCTATGAAGTTGTCTTAAAAAAGGTTCGATGAAATGTTTTTGAAAACGCTGAGTGAAGTGGCCGGGCACGAGACTTGAATAAGAACTGCCAATAGCAAAGAATGGCTACTTTCATGAAGATTTTGGAAACCGTAACGCTTTTTTTGTAGAACCCGTTATTTTTCTGTATTCTAAGATAATTGAGACAAGTTGCTTATTGTAGAGTCCTGATATATTAGATTTTATTTTGAAAGTTTTTCAGCATAATTTCAACAGCACATGTTTTTTCCAAAAAATTTTCAATAAAAATAGTTTTCAAAAGAGTTCTTTCATGTATTGGGGAAGTGTGATTATAAGTAGGTTTAACAGGTAAGTAATTATGAAAAACAAAGGTTTATACTCATCAGAATTTGAACATGATTCATGCGGCATAGGTTTTGTCGCAAATATTAAAAGCAATAAGAGCCACCAGATTGTTTCTGATGCAATTACCATTTTGGAAAACATGGAACACCGTGGTGCATGTGGTTGTGAAATAAATACGGGAGATGGTGCTGGTATTCTCATCCAAACTCCACACGAATTCTTTTTTGATGAATGTTTAAAGTTGGGTATACATTTACCTTCGTATGGCAGGTATGGCGTGGGGGTCCTATTTTTTCCTAAAGAAATCCGTTTAAGAGAAGAATGCCGGGATATATTTAACCGCTGTGCAGAAACTCTTGGTATGGAAATAATGGGGTATCGCAGGGTGCCTGTAAATACTGATGACATAGGCAGTTCAGCTTTATCTGTGGAACCTGAAATGGAGCAGGTCTTTATTGCATGTCCGGATCATATAACTAACCCTGAGGATTTTGAGAGGAAATTATTTGTTTTAAGAAATTATGCCGCACAAACTATAAATAATACAGTAAGAAAAGATGCTATTGGCTTTTATGTAGCTTCACTTTCTTATAAAACAATTATTTACAAAGGACAACTAACGAGCCTTCAACTGCGTAAATACTTTCCGGATTTAAGCAGTAAAAAAGTTGTATCTGCTTTTGGATTAATCCATTCCCGTTTTGCAACCAATACTTTTCCTTCATGGAAGCTGGCACAGCCATTTCGCTACATAGCACATAATGGCGAAATCAATACATTACAGGGGAACCTAAACTGGTTGCGAACGAGCGAAAAGACCTTTGTGTCACAATTCTTCAGTAAGGAAGAAATGGAAATGCTGCTACCGGTAGTGAATGGAAATCAATCTGATTCTGCCTGCCTGGATAATATGATTGAGTTGCTTACCTTATGTGGCCGTTCGTTACCACATGTGCTGATGATGCTCATACCTGAAGCCTGGGATGGAAATGAACAGATGGATCCTGTAAAAAAGGCTTTTTATGAATTCCATGCTTCTTTTATGGAACCTTGGGACGGTCCAGCATCCATCTCTTTCACTGATGGAAAAATCATAGGAGCTACATTGGACAGAAATGGTTTGCGTCCATCAAGATACTGTGTTACAACAGATGACAGAGTAATCATGGCATCTGAAACAGGTGTACTTCCTATAGATCCTAAACTCATAAAAGAAACAGGAAGATTACAGCCGGGAAAAATGTTTGTGGTGGATTTGGAAGAAGGAAGGATTATTAGCGACGAAGAGATAAAACAAAAAATTTGTTCGGCAAAACCTTATAGCGAATGGTTGAATAAATATAAGATCCGCCTCGAGGAATTGGCTGCTCCCAGGGTAATGTTCACTCATCTTGAGCACGATCAGATTTTTAAATACCAAAAAGCATTTGGCTATTCCACTGAAGACCTCGAACTTTTATTAACGCCGATGGCGCTCCATGGCAAAGAGCCTATAGGTTCTATGGGGAATGATGCACCACTAGCGGTTTTGAGTGACGAACCTCAACATTTAAGCAGTTATTTTAAGCAGCTTTTTGCTCAGGTAACCAATCCGCCGATAGACCCAATCCGGGAAAAGCTAGTGATGTCGCTGGCTACTTTTGTAGGGAACAATGGCAATTTGCTGGAAGACGACCCATTATCATGTCACACCGTCGCACTAAAACATCCTGTCCTCTCTAACACAGAACTCGAAAGAATAAGAAGTATAGACACCGGCATATTTCAGGCTCAGACGTTGCAAACTTATTTTATGGCTGATGGCAAGCCGGGATCGCTGCAGAAAGGTATAGAGCGATTGTGTCGCCGGTCTGCTGAAGCAGTGCAGGACGGCTTTGAGGTACTGATCTTGTCTGACAGATCTATTGACTCAGAACATGCGGCTATTCCTTCTATTTTGGCTTGTTCAGCAGTTCATCATCACCTGATAAAAAAAGGGTTACGGGGACAGGTAGGCCTTATTATAGAAGCGGGAGATGTGTGGGAAGTACATCATTTTGCATGCCTGATAGGGTTTGGCGCTACTGCCATTAACCCATATCTAGCGCTTTCTACTATCCGTGACCTGCGACTACAGGGAAAAATGGGGGATGAACTGGATTCAAACGCCCTCAAAAAAAATTACAAAACAGCTATTAACAATGGATTACTGAAAGTATTTTCAAAAATGGGTATCTCTACGCTCCAGTCTTATCAGGGAGCACAAATTTTTGAAATACTAGGAATCAATAAATCCGTAATAGATAAATATTTTACCGGTGCTACCTCGCGCATAGAGGGCATGGGGCTTGATGAAATTGCAAAAGAGACTTTAGTAAAACATTCCTTTGCTTTTAGTAAAAAGGATGTTCCCTTTGATCGCCTTACTGTTGGCGGACTTTACAAATGGAAGCGCAGGGGCGAATTTCATTTATTCAATCCCACAACCATTCATTTGTTACAACATTCTACCCGAATGAATGATTATGGAATATTTAAAAAATATTCTAAAGCTGTTAATGATCAAACTCTAAAAGCTGCGACTTTAAGAAGTCTTTTTCAGTTTAAAAAGAATCGTCCTTCTATTTCAATTGATGAAGTAGAACCGGCAGAGAATATTTACAAAAGATTTGCCACAGGTGCTATGTCATTTGGCTCCATATCATGGGAAGCACATACCACTCTTGCTATAGCTATGAATCGACTGGGAGGAAAGAGTAATACGGGCGAGGGAGGTGAAGATGAAATCAGGTATGAGAAATTACCCAACGGAGATTCTATGCGAAGCGCTATTAAACAGGTAGCATCCGCAAGATTTGGTGTCACCAGTTGGTATTTAACGGAAGCCGATGAATTGCAAATAAAAATGGCTCAGGGGGCTAAACCAGGTGAAGGTGGACAATTGCCAGGCTTTAAGGTAGATGATTGGATTGGCCGCGTACGTCATGCAACACCAGGAGTTGGCTTGATATCGCCACCACCACATCATGATATTTATTCCATTGAAGACCTGGCACAATTAATCTTTGACCTTAAGAATGCCAATAGGAACGCGCGTATCAATGTGAAGCTGGTGTCAAAAGCTGGCGTGGGAACGATTGCCGCAGGAGTTACTAAAGCAAAAGCGGATGTTGTTTTGATTTCCGGACATGATGGTGGAACAGGTGCCTCTCCGATGAGTTCTATAAAACATGCAGGTT
>JBDTIC010000136.1:0-6122 GCA_039936595.1 Ginsengibacter sp.
ACGTGCTACTACAAAATGGGAAAGACGCTTTTAAAAAAGGTAACTTTTCTTTAGCCGCCGGTATCCAATTAAACCTATTAAAGTTTCGGATATATGGCCGTTTTGTTGGAGGAGTTACTGATTTGAAAAATATCGAAGCAAATGATACATGGAAAGTGCAGACCATACAGTTAGGTATTGGCCTTTCCTTATTTTAGCGAATAATCTCTATCTCTTTATCTCCGTTTAATTTTATGATGGATGATGGCTTACTGGATGAGAGATCATCCTGGCGGTGTTGAACGATATAGTCAACATCTTTTTTTATAGTATCCGAAATTTGCGAAAAACATTGCGGATAAGGCTCGCCGGAGATATTTGCAGAAGTAGAGATTAGCGGCCTTCCGAACTTGCGTATCAGCGATTTACAAAAAACATCTGTCGTGATTCTTATGGCGATTGTTTTATCGGTATTAATAAGAATGTCGGGAAGATTGATCGCATTTTCATAAATAGCTGTCGTAGGCCTATTTTGTTGGGATAAGTAGGCGAGGACTTTACCGGAGGGGTTGAAAACATATTCTGCAACCATATTTTCATCACTCACCAACAAGATCATTGATTTTTTTTCGTCTCGTTTTTTTAAATTGTAAATTTTTCGGATAGCTGATGAATTGGTAGCATCGCAACCAATGCCCCAGATGGTATCAGTAGGATAGAGAATGATGCCGCCGCTGAGAAGAATAATTAAAGATTGCTCAATAGAGTGCTTTTTTAAATCCATTACGTGATCTGTTTTATCATTTGACAATATAGATTGGAGCACCTGGAATCGTTTGCGGCAATGCACCCGTAAAATTTACTACTTCATCCATTTTTAGCTGTATCGTAAGATGTTTATTCTGTTCAAAAAATTTGCCCAATCCCCTATCATAGATCCGGCGGGCATCTGGTGTCTGTTTCCATACTTTTTCAAAAGCAAGCAAAGTTAATTAAATTGCTTTTTTATGGGTAAACCGTCCTAAAGATAAAAAAGAGTGGCACTGAATCTTTTGATACAGCAGGTTGAAATCCCTTCAGATCAACACCACCCGGAATATTATGAATCTTTTCTACAGACGCTCCAAGACTTATCAATCTCTTTTTCATCTCAAGGAATACTCAAATAATTGAGTGCAAATACCAAAACAATACCGGAGACAACAGCCGATCTTCCTGATCCTGCTCCGGTACCCTGTCGGTATGAATAGAAAAAATATGGGCACGATTAGAAAGACCTTTGATTTGATTACCGATAAAGGTTCAGAGTAAGGATCTTCTCCCGACCGGGTAACACAAATGTTCATTTAGATTCTGATTTCGATTAATGTCAAAAAGCGATTCATCAAAGAATGTAAAACTAATTTTTTTTGATAATTATTAATCGGCCTGGAGAAGATTCTTTAATCGATCTATAATTTCTGTTTGCTGATTCTTTGTTCTTTGTTTAAATCAGTTAGTATTTTTGTGGTTATTATTAAATAAAATAAATGACAATGGATGTAGAAAAAATGATCAAAGAAGCGTGGGATAACCGTGAATTGCTCAACGATGAAACTTACACTGATGCCATTCGGAATGTAATAGATAAATTGGATGAAGGTAAGCTGCGCACCGCTGAACCCTTGCATGTTGGCTCCTTCAATAAAGATGCTGAAAGTAAATGGCAAGTGAATGAATGGGTGAAACAGGCTATACTATTATATTTCGGCATACAAAAAATGGAAACGTATTCTTTACCGCCATTTGAATTTTATGATAAAATGAAGCTGAAAAAAAATTATAAAGATTTGGGAGTTCGGGCAGTTCCTTTCGCTGTTGCCCGTTACGGTAGCTACCTGGCCCGCAATGTAGTATTGATGCCAAGCTATGTAAACATAGGCGCCTATGTAGACGAAGGAACTATGGTGGATACATGGGCTACCGTAGGCAGTTGTGCGCAAATAGGAAAGCATGTACATCTCAGTGGTGGCGTAGGTATTGGCGGAGTGTTGGAACCATTGCAGGCAAGCCCGGTCATTATTGAGGATGGCTGCTTCATTGGCAGCCGCTGCATCGTCGTAGAAGGAGTGAGAGTGGAGAAAGAAGCAGTTCTTGGTGCCAATGTAGTGCTCACCCAGTCCACTAAAATTATTGATGTGAGCGGGAGTGAACCTGTAGAAACTAAAGGCATTATTCCATCACGAAGTGTGGTAATTCCCGGAAGCTATTTAAAAAAATTCCCCGCAGGAGAATATAATGTAGCCTGTGCCCTTATTATAGGAAAAAGAAAAGAAAGTACTGATAAAAAGACAAGCCTGAATGAAGCATTGAGAGATTTTAATGTGAGTGCGTAAAAAAAAAGATCGACAAGATGCAATGGAGAATCTTAGTTATTACAGTTAACAAAAAGACGATAATCACTACGATTATACCCTGCCGAATAAATATTTTTTAAAAAATTCATCACTTCGCAATATTTCAATTTTTGAAAAATAAAAATCATCAACATCTTCTGTGATGATGCAATCACATTTATTTGCCAATGCTGAATAATATTCCAGTCCATCTTCAAAGTCATTAATAGCGGAGTTATGAAGTGTTTTCGAAACGACCATTTCATCTACAGTAGTAATCTGAATATGCCCGCATAACAATTGAATTTTCGATTTGGCTACAACACTTTTAAATTTTTTTTCGGCAAAATAAAAGGCTATTGCCAGGCAAACAGGAGACGTATATAAAGCATATTTATTTTTATCAGCCAGGCTTAGTATGCGCGACGCAGTGCTAAATAGCGGATATTCTTTGTTAAGTACAGAGACTAAAATATTAGCATCAAGGAAAATCCTCATTTCTTTGATTTAAAAAATTCATCCTTAGCCTGCTTCCTTGTTCTTTTGGCTTTGGTTTCATATTCTGCTGGGCCTTCGGCAACCATAGATACCCAATCTGAGATGGGAAAATCTTCGAGATTTTCATAATTGGCAGCAGTAACTTTTTTCAGCAGAAACTCTATCAGCCTCGACAGGCTGATGTCGTTATCGGCTGCGTATTTCTTTGCTTTTGCAATTACAGATTCGTCAAAACTTAAAGTTATTTTGTGGTCCATCACGCTTTATTTACAACACAAAATTATACCTTTTATACTACAATAAAAATATTTTTATACGTATAATTTATTTAGCAGAAACTTCAAGAAAAGCATTTCCCAGGTTCTGAATAATATCATCGGCGATCAGCGCTTCTTTAGAGATTTTTCTTGCAGCTATATCACCGGCAAGTCCGTGAAGGTACACACTCAGGATACAAGCCTTTAACGGAGGATATTTTTGAGCAAGCAAACCCGTGATGATTCCTGTAAGAACATCTCCCGTACCTGCTGTTGCCATCCCTGCGTTGCCTGTTGAATTGAAAAACCCTTTTCCGTCTGGAGCTGCAATAAATGAATAATGTCCCTTTAAAACGATAAATATATTCAATTCTTTAGCTTTGGAGAGTGCAAGTTGCAGCCTGTCAAAACCCGATGTGGATTTTCCAAACAATCTTTCAAACTCTTTGGGATGTGGTGTAATAATGCTGGCTGCAGGAATGTATTGATACAGATCGGTATTTTCACTCAGCATATTTAATGCATCAGCATCAAGGACTATTGGCTTTCTAAAATCATTTAAAACCTTTTTCAATAAATGCCGATGTGAAGCATGCTTACCTATTCCCGGACCGACACCCACCACACTAAAACCATCCAGATCTATCTTTCCTTTAATAAATTGATCACCGGATACCTTGCACATTGCTTCAGGTACTGACGTCTGCAATACAGTATATCCTGCTTCACAAGAGTAACAGGTAACTTTCCCCACGCCACTTCTAAGGCATGCTTTAGTACTTAATACCGCTGCACCCATCATTCCATAACTGCCTGCTATCAGGCATGCATAGCCATAATCTCCTTTGTTGACAAAAGGCTTCCTGGGAACATATATTTCTTTAATTATCGAATGGTCTATAAAACTAAACCGGGCTGGCTCTTTGGTTTGATATTCTTTTGATAGCCCTATATCAAGCAAAACCACTTCACCGGTATAAGGAGCATTTTCCGAAAGCAGAAATGCCAATTTTTGATTTTGAAAGGTCAGTGTCCAATGGGCAATAATGATCGGATTACCTTTTGATTTTTTTTCAATAAACAAACCACTGGGCACATCTATAGAGATGACGCTGAAACTGAATTTATTAATATGATTTACTAATTCGGCATATACGCCTGTTAACTTTTTGTTCAAGCCAGATCCAAATAAGGCATCAACAACCAAATCCTGAGCGGATAGTTGAGGAAGCTGGCTGCTATTTTCTAAGAAATGAACAGCTACTGATGTTTTATTTAATCTTTCCAGATTAATTTTAAAATCTGCTGAACCGGACGTGGCATCTCCAATTAAATACACTTCTACACGGTATTTCTTTTGTGCTAAATGCCTTGCTATCGCAAGTCCGTCGCCACCGTTATTACCTTTTCCACAAAAGAGTTTTATCGTAAGACTATTGGTGACACTTTGTTTGATCCAGTCAGAGCATGCAAGGGCAGCTCTTTCCATCAAGTCAATAGATTTTACAGGCTCATTGCTAATGGTAAATGCATCCCATGCTTTTATTTGTGCAACAGAAAATATTTTCAACTCAATTGATTTACCTGAATTTTAAAAAATGCATCTTAAAGATCAGTTACCGAGATAGCGTTCTTTGAGGATGTTAACATGGTGTGCCAGGTGTCCTGCAATAGTATATCCCATGGCCTTAGCGCTCATTTCATAATTAATGGTACTCCCTGCCAGCTCTAACTGTACTTCTGAAAAGCTTTGATAAAGAAGCACAATGGATTGCCTCACTGCAACAAATTCTTCAATTAAATCCTGCCAATTTCTGCTATTGGCATTTGAATTTTCTGCATAAAGGTTTTCATCCATATTAGGGAGTGTACTGGTTTCTTTTCTGGCAAATGCCAATGCACGATAAGCAAAAACCCTTTCGGTATCTATAATATGTTGCAGCACTTCTTTGATATTCCATTTTCCTTCGGCATAGCGATGGTAAGTTTTTTCTTCCGGAATTGACCTGAAAAACTGTTTCGATACTTCTATTTGATCTTTCAAAACAGCATTTAGGTCATCATTTTCCACCAGTTTGATGTAAGGATAAAAATGGGAAGGGTAGCTTCCGGGCTTAAATTTATGTGTTTCCATGATATTTTATTGAGTTGCCAGTTATAATAACAGAATGTAAATTTAGCACTTAAAATAATAGTGGCGGGCCGGTCTGGTTACTTTTATGTGGCGAGTGCCAGAATTAGAATACTAAGGGTGCATTTACTCCCATAATCATTTCACAAGGATTGTCCAGGTGTTGAGTACGCTTCAATTACCGTATCAAATGATATCGATAAAACGCAAAGCTGCGCTCGTTTGGAAGCTTAACATTTAGCTGCCCGTCATCATTTATGGCAGCTCTAAAATTTTTACCTTCACCAGCAATCAACTCAAAAGAATACTCGCCTGTGGATAGCTGACTTAATGTAAATTTGATTTGCTTTCTTGATGTCATTTCTCGAAAGGCCAACACATAACCTGTTGATTTGTCTTTGAGTACAGACTGGAAGCCTGTCCAGCTAATTCCCGAAGGCTCCTCTCCTATCGGTAATATTTGCCCGCTATGCCATTCCTTCCAGTATTTTTTATAGGTTTTTATTAGTGCCCCCGTTTTGAACGCTTCCGGAGGAAGATTACGCGCTTCCATCCAGGCCAATGGCTGAGCTGGCATGGTGATAGCAAATAAGTAATCAAACGAATAATGCTCAGGTGCAAACGAATCACCTTGAGGATATTTATCAGTATTACGCCACTTATTTAAAAACTCAATTTGCAGCCGCTGAGGTGGTAGATATTTTGAAAGCATCCAAAGATTTCTTAAGGTAGAATAGGGATAATAATTCCCCCAATCGGTATAACGATTTTCTAAAAACAAGTTTCCGTATTCGTAGAAATAATTAAAGCCAAAACGCTTTCCTGCCGTTACATCAAGATTAAAGACCGCATGTTGATTAGTGCTTACAACGACGGTATCCA
>JBDTIC010000137.1:0-3783 GCA_039936595.1 Ginsengibacter sp.
TAGCAAAGGCTTTGTGTTTCTTGACAAAGAATTGTCCGAACTGTTTCCCGAACTGAAGAAGAAGGGCGGCAGCAGGTTTGTGGATATGCTGGTAAAAGTGTTTCTTAAAGACGGAAAAGAAGAATGGATATTAGTGCATATTGAAATACAGGGTGGAAGTACGAAAGATTTTTCAAAGCGCATGTTCCAGTACTGGTACCGGATATACGATCGCTATACTGTGGATGTAACAGCGCTGGCGATATTTACCGGGAATGGGCAACAGAAAAGGCCTTCGCAATTTTATAAATCTTACTTAGGCACAGAAGTTTTGTACAAGTATAATGTTTACCACATATTTGACCACACAGAGACCGAGCTGCTGGCAATGAATAATCCATTTGCCCTTATCGTACTGGCTGCGCAGAAAGCCTTACTGCAGGGTAAAGTTGCGGAAGAAGAACTGGCCAGGCACAGGCTTACCGTTGCCCGTGCCTTGATTCAAAGTAAAAAATTCAGCCATAAAAAGATTGCAAAGCTGTTATTTTTTCTTAAAGCCTTTCTTTACATTGGAAACGAAGAAATAAATCGTAATTTCGATGAACAAATCCATCAGTTAACAGGCAAAAAAATTACTATGGGTATTATAGAAACTATAAAGAAAATGGAACGTGACGAAGGTCGCGAAGAAGGTATTGAAAAAGGTATTGAAAAAGGCATTGAAAAAGGTAAAGAGCAAGTGGTGCAAAATCTTTTGTCAACTCAAAAATTTACTATTGCAGAAATAGCCAACTTTGCCGGTGTAACCGAAACCCTGGTAAAGAAAGTGGAGGCTGCTTTAAATAAAAAGAAATAAGCATTTTCTGTTATAAAAATTTTACTCAATAAAAGCAATGGCAGAAACATTATTTTTCTGATCACCTCAAATTATTGTTGGCGGTAAGAAAAAAAATGATGATTGGGCAGGAGATTAAAAGCACCGGGGCACTCAGATGCAAGTGGTAAGGGCAACGGGCAAAGCGGTTTCGTTTCCTGATGATTTGTTAAATAATGCTTTACGCAATCCTTTTGATATTAAGGGTTATAATAAATGTCTTTCTGGAAAAGACATTTGTCTTTCCCCGAAAGTAACTCTAAAAGATATATTCGTAACAAATATTTAAAGATATTTATCTGCGAACTTCCGGGTACTGCAAGAATTTGAGAAATATCAATCCGGATTATCGGACTAAGGCTTATTTGCCATGAAGTCTGAAGTTTATAAAACAAAATCCAGATGACATTACAGGATGCCGTTACTTTAATCAAAAACAAAAATATTATTTCAGGAACTACAGGTGCTTGGGCTGACCTGGGGTGTGGTTCAGGGCTTTTTACTTATGCGTTGGCAGGTTTATTGAGTGAAGAAAGTACCATTTATGCTATTGATAAACAAATTGCTTCCTTCAGTACAAACACTTCTTGCAAAGGAGCCACGATAAAACTATTGGAACTTGATTTTGAAAAAGAAACATTGCCCACAAAAAATCTTAATGGAATAATGATGGCCAATTCTCTTCACTTTGTAAAACACAAAAAAGATTTCCTTGAGGAAATGAAAAGTTGCCTTAAAGAGCATGGGTATTTTTTAATAGTGGAATATGATACCGAAATCCCTAATCATCGGGTTCCCTACCCGGTAAGTTTTTTGTCCTTAAAAAAAATATTTAGTGATGCCGGTTTTACATCAGGTAGTAAAATAAATGAAAAGCCTTCTGCTTTTAACAGAGGAGATTTATATTCAGCAATGATGAAAAGATAAATGTGGAGTCTCCCCATGTTTACTGACTTTTAGCATTCTTATTGTGGTAAAGCCTTCCGACAAAGCGGTCCCATTTGCTTACAATTTGGTAAAATAATATTATGCTCTACCCAGGTTTTTGGGATGAATAAAACTTTCTTTGAATATTAGTATGATAGTTATTCACCCAATTCGATTATAGTTTAATAAATGGATTCTGTTATAATTCCAATATTTTTGATAGAAATATCGAATAAGTGTCTGCCAGATCCACATTTTCATTAAAAGATATAAAATCAATAGCCCGTTCTATTTCTCTCATAGAAAATGAAATAGACGGGTATGAGGATTTGTTGATGAAATTACGGCCTTCCGACGCAAAAATCATTGGCATTACGGGAGCCCCTGGCGCTGGAAAAAGTTCTTTAGCTGATGCACTAATCGGAGAAATGATTGATGATGGAAAGAGAGTGGCGGTACTTTGTGTTGATCCATCCTCACCATTTAATAAAGGTGCGTTACTGGGTGACAGGATCAGAATGAGCCAATGGTATAATCATCCGGATGTATTTATTCGTTCTTTGTCCAGCAAAGGATCTTTGGGTGGCCTGCATCCGAAAATTATTGAGATTTCCGATTTAATGAAAAACGCAGGATTCGATTATGTGATCATTGAAACTGTTGGAGTAGGACAAAGTGAAGTAGATATTGCTGCACTTGCAGATATTACGGTTGTGATGCTTGTGCCTGAAGGGGGCGACATCATCCAAACGATGAAATCGGGATTAATGGAAGTGGCTGATATTTTTGTAATTAACAAATATGACCGTCCGGGAGCAAAAAATTTTTATAATAGTTTGCAACAAATGATGGTACAGATATCCAATAAAATATCGAAAAAAATCCCTGTAATAAAAACGGTGGCCACTACCGGGGAAGGACTTGCTGAGTTGTATCAAAATATTATAAAATGGAATTTCGATGATGGATCGGAACAAAAGACGCAACTACTTGCAGAAAAGATTTGGTCATTGATTCAACATGAAAGAATGCGGGATATCGATAAAGAAAAGATGAGAAAAGAGATTATAGAAGCCGCATCTCAACCTGGCTTCAACATGTATCAATTTGCTAAAAAATATATTTAAAAAAAAGGAAGAAATCGATTGGGGCTTATAGGGCATACTTAAAATGGCAGCCACTCAAAGAAGATAGATTTATTTAACAAAGAACTTTATAAAGGCCAAAATCGAGCCTAATTGAGTTTCCCAAAAAACAAAGGCCCAAAGGATTAGTTTACTTTCAGTTTTGGCACTCGTGGTTTCTCAACCAGCTATTTTTATTTCAAGTCGTGCAATGTCAGCTTTGGTTGCTAAACTAACTTTTTTGTTTTCAACAATTTCTTCCACTTTTTTCTTTATTCAATGAAACAAATTATTCTGTCTCCTTTTCGTCAAATGTTACCCTTAGCAAATTAAACAATTGAATATCTGATATATTAAGGGATTGATACACAAATTAAAGGTAGTAAAATTCTGCTCCTGTCAAATTTCTGTAGCGCCTGACTGTTCTCACTCATGAAAAATACGATCAATAAAATATTTTGGAGCGAAGAGTATAATAAGCGCAGCATTCAAGCCTGAATTTCAATAGGTGTTTATTGGCAAGGAACATCGCTAAGACGGAAGAGGCAAAACAAGAAATTAAGATTTCTTTTTCTCACTTTTCCACCATTTATAACCCACAATACCTATGGCTACATAAGGAATTACCATCAGGTAGACTATCCCTGAGTTAAACCCTTCCGCGGGCCTGGTTCCCATTTGCATAACCGTCTTTGCACAAATAGAACATTGAGCAATGGCAGCATTGTCAAACACTAAAAAACAAGCCGTAAAAAGCAATATGAACAGTAACTTTTTCATTGTAATAATGGAACAAAGATACAAATGAAATAGCTATCATTTTAAGAAGTATCTTATTTTTGGAAAATTTTCAACGAACTTTACCGCCGTCAATTTATT
>JBDTIC010000138.1:0-10068 GCA_039936595.1 Ginsengibacter sp.
AATATGATAAGACCACAGCACTGCAACAAAACAACATCACCTCGCATAAAATAGAAAACTTTATCTCCGCACAGCCGGAAGTGGCTACATTATTCAGTAACGTCGGGGGACCAAGTACAGGTATTGGTAGCCTCGGTGTGGGTGCAGTTAATAAAACAGAGTTTACGATTCAATTAAAAAATCCAAAAGAAAGGCCTAAAGAATCTACTGAAGCATACATGATCAAATTGCGGAGTGCTTTGCAAAATCAATATCCGGGAATAAAATTCTCAATGGCGGCATTAGGATTGATTCCCCGCTCGGCACCTATAGAGATCACATTGAATGGAAATGATCTGAACACAGTTATGCAATCAGCTAATAATTTGAAAGATGCATTGGAAAATATTCCTGGAGCAGATAATGTACAATTGTCAGTGCAAGAAGGCAGTCCTGAGTTCCAGCTAATTCCTGATAAAGATAAAATGCAGCGATTCGGGCTTACAACCGGCTATGTAGGAATGAATTTGAGAACTGCTTTTTCCGGTAACGATGATGCTAGCCTTACAAGAAATGGAACAGAATATCCAGTGCGTATTTGGTTGGATAACCTGGATAGGAAAACCCGGGGGAATATAGAAGCGCTGAACATCATTAATCCAAAAGGGATGCCTATCCAGGTGTCTCAATTTGCTGATGTGGTTCAGAGCAATTCCCCTTCTTTATTGGAAAGACAAGACCGGCAGCCCGCGGTTACCATTACTGCTAATGCTTTGGGAAGGCCTTCGGGAACAGTTGCGGATGAGGTTTTAAGTTTTTTAAAAAAGGAACCGCTTCCAGATGGTATTGGCATGGCGTGGGGCGGGGATATCAAAAGACAGAATGAAAGCTTTGGTGCCCTGGGTTCGGTTTTAATGATCTCTTTCATCTTAATTTACCTGATCATGGTAGCGCTTTATGATAGTTTCGTATATCCGTTTGTGGTATTGTTTTCTATTCCGGTAGCTATTATTGGAGCTTTCCTGGCATTGAATTTATCCATGAATCAATTGAGTTTATTTTCTTTATTGGGCCTCATTATGTTGATGGGATTAGTAACTAAAAATGCCATTCTAATTGTTGACTATACCAATCAGTTAAAAGAAAAAGGAGTGCATTTTAGAGATGCCTTGATAGAAGCCGGTAAAACAAGGATGCGCCCGATATTGATGACGACTATGGCCATGGTCTTCGGCATGCTCCCTATCGCGTTGGCAAAAGGAAGCGCCAGTGAGTGGAAAAACGGATTAGCCTGGGTGATTATTGGCGGCCTTTTATCATCATTAGTACTTACTGTTTACCTGGTTCCTGTGGTGTATTATGCTGTGGACTCGGTTCAATTAAGAATTAAAAATTATAAATTAAGAAGTGAGAAAAAGAAATTGAGAGGAGAACCAATTAAAAATTAAGAATTAAGAATTGAAAATTAAGAAGAATAAACTGGGGGGGTGTCAATTAAGAATTATAAATTAAGAAAAGAAAATTAGGTATAGCCGATAATAGAAATTGAAACCTATACAATAGCTATCGGATTAAAAGTTATTCACGACGAAGCGAAGTGTCGCATGATTTCTTCTTCATCCTTAATTTTAATTCCTAATTGATAAACTATGGCAACATCAAAAGAAATATCAAATCGCTCTCTCTTAGGCACCATTACAGGAATGGTTGCGCTGAGTTCATCTGGTGGAGGCATTTACGGAATGGTGGGAGCGAAAGATGTGCCACTGGTGTGGTTAGAAGACAGTTTGTTCCCTAACTATTTTGTTCCGTCTTTAATTCTTTTCATTGTTGTGGGAGGTTTCTCGCTGGTTGCATCAATTTTTGTAATTAGAGAGCATCCCTATGCACGCAGAATCGCGTATTTAGATGGCATTATTATTCTGGCCTGGATCGTATTTCAGGTAAAAATTATTGGGTACGTTTCATGGATGCAGCCGTTCATAGCAATCGCAGGATTTTCAATTCTTTTCCTTTCAAGATGGCTTCCGAAAGCGATTACGAATACGATCCGATAGCTATCGGATTAAAAACCGGGAAAAATAATATTCAAAATGAAAAAGTGGATTACAATCATATTTTTTACAATAACTCATTCAGGCACATTAATGTCTCAGGGTTTTGATGAAACTCCTTATGTCAGCCTGTCGTTAGAAAATGATCTCTTTAGTTTTCCGGGAGGATCCACTGACAGGTAGTATACAAATGGTATGAGATTAGACTATTTTTTTAAAAAAGAAAATAATCATTTTCCATCGTCATTATTGCTCAAAATTTCAGAAGATAAAAATGTTTTCAGTTGGGGATTGGCTCAATACATGTTTACACCTTCGCAAATAGACGTGGAAACGGTTCAATATAACGACCGGCCTTATGCGGGAACGTTATTGGCAATTCATTCATTAAATTCTTATGACTATTCTAAAAAAATAAAACTGACTTCTGAATTTTATTTGGGAGCAATGGGGCCTTTGAGCCTGGCCAAAGAAACGCAAATAACAGTGCACGGTTTGTTCAATTATACCAAACCGGAAGGATGGAAGAATCAGGTTCCTAATGACATCATCATCAACTACAACCTTCGTCTGGAAAAAGAGATGGTTTATGTGCCGCAGAAATTATTTATTACTGGAATAATTGAAACTTACACTGGTACTCTATATGACGCAATGGGAGCAGGGTTTTCAATGAGGATAGGTAAGGTCAATAGTTTCTTTGAAGAAAAAACAGAAGATCATTCAGAGAAGAAAAAGTCTCAGCTTTACGTGATTTTGAAACCAACTGTGAGAGTAATATATTACAATGCCTTGTTGCAGGGAGGAATTATCACTAACATAAAAAAATCCCATGACGGCTATATCCTAAATAAAGACCAGGTTGAAAGAATTAATGTTTTTACTGAAGCAGGAATTGTATATACACGCCCAAAAATGAATATTTCGCTCATACAAAAAATGCGAACCGCACCATTTAAAGGAGGAAATGCCATAGAGGTCGGAAGCATATCTATTGCTTTTAAACTTTAAAATTTATTGTATCATTTGCCAAAAAAATATTTTTAAAATGAAAGCTATGTTATCACAAAAGGCTCTTTTAATTACAAGCCTTTTTATTTTTCTGATATTCAGTTCCTTTCAAACAAAGCAACATAAATTATTCCCATTAACTGTTGAAACAACTAATCTCAGAAATAACGAAGGCTCTGTCGTATTTGCTCTGTACACCCGTGAAGATGCTTTCCCTGACCAACATTATAAAAAATACTATAAAAAGATGATTGGAAAAATAGAGAACCACAGCTCTTCGGTTATTTTTAAAGATTTACCTGCGGGGAAATATGCGGTGAATATTTTGCATGATGAAGATAATAATGGCAAAATTGAAAAGGGATTTATTCTGCCAAAAGAAGGAATTGGTTTTTCAAATTATCAGACTATTGGTTTGGGTAATAAACCAAATTTCAGCAAAGCTTCTTTCATGTTGCAAGAAGATTTAAAAATAACTGTAAAAGTGATCTACTTTTAAAAGCGATTCAGGTCAGATTTTAGGCAGTGGTGATACTTTTCCGAAAAGTGTCACCTCTTAAATTCTGTATCTTTCAACAATGATTTGGATAAAACCGGGAATATTACTCATCGGATTCACTCATGCGGGTTTATTACCCCATTTTATAAACAAGGCCTTAGATCATGTAAACCTTGATTAAAAGAATCAGACTCTTAGCTTTCTAAGTAACTAACCCCTGTATGGTGAAAAGTTTGTAAAAGGGTATAAATGGCTGCTATTAGTAACAGCGATCCTTACTTATACCTTTTCTGGTTGCTAACTGAATATTACGATCTCGGTGAATATGATAAGTTAAGGCGTTATATAGACCTGGGTTTTGCTTCACTGGCAGCGTTGGCATTTGTGCCTCACAACATAAGGCCTTCCAACCTGAAAAGCCTGCCTAAATCGCTACAACGATTTCTCCATAATTTGCTAGCTGTTGTAGTGTTTTTATCGCTGCCGACTCTCGTTGTCACTTTCCAGATCTCAATTATTACGGAATTCAAAATTCTGGGTATTTCGGGTTTGATCCTGATCGGGCTCACTGTATTTTCTGTCGCTCTTTCCATGTTAAAAAATGGCATCACCGGTGCTTCAGTATTATTGTTAATTTACGGTATCAGTTTATGGACTGTTTATGTGACTATCATTACTTTTTTGAGTTAATCATCATGTCTGTTGGAAGTCTTTGCTGTAAAAGTAACGGATGTATGTTATGTTCTTATAGTCGTCCGAAAATGAATCATAAAGTTTTTTATAATTTCATCCCTGGTAAAAACATCCCGGTCTTTTTTTTGTATATGGCATAGTCTGAAAATTTATCCTGCAAAAGATTTTCTTCGTAAGCCGCTTTGAATCTGAATAAAATCAATAGTAAAAAAAATATTAAAAGCCGTAGAGTATTTTCGGAATAGAGTGAATAACCAAAGGTAAAAAATAAAATACCAGCATAAATAGGATGGCGTATGTATTTGTATATTCCTGACTGAATCAATTCAGCGCCTGGTTTGGGTGTGGGGAATGGTGAGAGGTTTTTGTTTAAAGCAAAAAGTGCAGCAAATGAAATAATAATGCCTGCAATCGTAAAAATAATTCCCGCTAATTGCAACGAAGGAGCAACTGCAAAATCAATTTTTGCAATTCGAAAAAGATAGGCGGTAAACAAAAGTAATTGGGTGCCTACAAAGAAAAGATCTTTTGGATTTCGTTTCAATAGTTTAATGATTTGTACTTATTTATTTAGCGACCGTCCGACCAGCCTGTACATCTTACAGTAAGGTATTTCTGCCAAGAGTTTCCGTACTTCCGGCTTTCACTCTCAAAGTATTCCAAGTCTTTACATTTTAGTACGCTGGTGTTCAATTCCTAGACTCATTATTATATATCGTGGCTTGTATTTCGCTCCCGTTCAGCAGTCAAAAAAAACAGTGCATATTACAAATATGCACTGTTTTGGAAAGTTTTTATTGGTCTGTTATTTTGAAATTTCTGCCTGGATCTTTTCGGCATGTTCCAAATGTCCTTTAAAGATTGGCAATGCGGATTCGAGCAAACTTTTTAATTCAGGATTAGTGGCGTCGGGTATCAATGTATTTTCTACTACTCCTATAGCCGCCTTGTGATAAGCTACTTCATTATCAATATATGCCTTATCAAAATCAGCACCTGATTTTGAGTTGAGCATTTCTTTAGTAGTAGCCGCCTGCGAAAGTAGTGATTGTGTAGTAGCATTGTCTTGTGGGGTAACACCTAATTTCTTAGCTAATGCAACAGCTTTTGCATTTACACTGCCATGGTCCTTAGCCATAGTTGCAGCAAATTCCAATACTTTTTTATTCTTGGATTTTGTCTTTGCAATGGCGGCATAATCAATATCAATCTGGTCTGCCGTAACAGCTACTGAAGCTATTTCCGGATCAGTAAGTTTTGCCGGTGCTGTTGGGGGTGGTGGGGGTGCTACTTCTGGAACAGGTGCGGCTGTGGCAGTAGTGTCTGTTGTTGCCGATGCAGTTTTATCACCGCTTGAGTTACAACTGTTCAAAATGAACATAGCACCGAGAAAATAGGCGCTGATCTTAAAAAATTTTAATACTTGTGTCATGATTTAATGTTTAATGATTATTGGTTTAATGTTTAATTTATTTTTTATAAAACAACTTACGTGAGCAACGTGTTCCCCGAAATGGGGTAACGAAAATGTGGTAAATTCTTTAATTCCATTTGTAATAGTTAGGATTTATCAGTTTTCACTTCAATAATTGCTGATTTGTATCTTTGATTGCATTTTTGAAAACTTTTCTGCGTTGTGCCTGGGAATGCCTCCTATGCAAATTTCACATAATCTGTGCCAGTTTCAGTATTAGCGCCATCAGGCCAAGGCAACTCTGTATCCGCAAGTTTTGATTATTCTGTAAAGTCAGAACAATAGTGGTGTTAATTTATTTTATTTAAGATCTGCATTGCTTGTTAGAGTAGAGATGCTCATAAAAGATTACAGAAAAAAAAGCGGAAAGTGGATGTTAGAAATTCGTAAGAAGTGATCGTTAATGACAATTAATTGGCTGCTTGTAAAAAACCAGCTTTCGAATTAGTTTCACTTATTCATTTGATAGTTAGATGTAAATGATTTGCCCAATCTGTTTGTTCTTCATCACTGTTATCCCCACCCTTGAAAGTCTTTGATTCGTATGGCTAATATATAAAATAAAGCGAATTAATACAGCCTGTCAAAGATCGTTTGCCAGGATATAAAATTTGTTTAGTGTGTTGCCAACCACGGTAATTACATTAACTCCATACAATTTCTGGCGGCCACAGCCGGATTAATTGACCGTGACTTTTTGTTTTTGTATTTCATCAGTTGTCCATTGAATCAGGTTGCCGCATGCCATCTATTGAGAAGCACTAATGGGACTCTCTACATTATTCCTTTCGATCGAGCAAGATAGGTTGTTGCAGAAGTCCGAATCAAGTCATTTTCTTTCGCTATATTCAGCTATTGATGAAGTAGCATTAAATTTCACATAGTCTTGAAAGAACTAAAGCGACAGTTTGAAAACTTTTTACACAATCAGCATGTTGCTGATTCGGTAATTCCCTACCTGGTATTTTTAGTGTTACTGATCATTGCAGGAGTATTGGTTTTTGTCTGCGTCTTTGTTACCAAAAAAATATTGGATAATGTGGTGGGAAGGATATTTATGAAGACTCATGGAAAATGGGATGACCTATTGATCAAACACCGTCTATTCTCAGCCATCGGCTACCTGGTATCTGTCATTGTATTGAAGGCAGCCGTACCTGCACTTTTTGAAGATTTCCCTCGTACTCTTGAATTCATCGGCAAGCTGTTAGATGTTTACCTGGTTTTTGTAATCATAAGGATTCTCATCGTTTTGCTGAAAGCAACAGAAGAATATCTTTCCGATTCAGAGTTGTTTATTGAAAAGCCGATAGCCAGTTATTTTCAGTTGATCCGACTCATTCTATACATCATTGCCGCTATTTTGGGACTGTCCATTATTTTGACCAAATCTCCTATATATCTTCTTGGCGCCTTTGGCGCTATGACTGCTGTATTATTACTCATCTTTAAAGATACCATCCTGGGCCTGGTAGCCAGCATTCAAATTTCTGCCAACGATATGGTGCGCATAGGGGACTGGGTAGAAATGCCTAAATACCATACAGATGGCGATGTGATTGCTATTAACCTGAACACCGTAAAGGTGAGGAACTGGGATAAAACGATCACAACGGTACCTACTTATTATTTTATTACCGAAAGTTTTAAAAATTGGCGGGGAATGCAAATGAGTGGAGGCAGGCGCATCAAACGAACTATCCAGATAAGCATCGGCTCTATCCAATTCGTGGATATGGAAATGCAGGAGCGATTCAAAATGATTGACCTTATCAGAAAAGCTATCGTCGAACGACAGGCAGAAATAGAGCAATTTAACAGAGAAAGCGATGTCAACACAGATGTATTGATAAACGGAAGGAGGATGACCAATGTAGGAGTATTCAGGATGTATATAGAAAAGTACTTACAAAATCATCCCGGTATCAACCAGGATATGACGATGTTGGTACGTCAGCAAATGCCGGGTGAGCACGGCCTTCCTATAGAGATCTATTGTTTTACCAATACTATCAAATGGGCAGAATATGAAAATATACAGTCCGATATCTTTGACCACCTGGTTGCCTCTGTTACTTATTTTGATTTAGTAATTTTTCAATCACCGTCTGGAAAAGATTTCCGGGAGTTGAGTGTGGGGAGGTAGCCTTAATTCAGAACATTATCATTTTTGAATGCCTTTTTTAAAAAAAGCAAAGAGGTGATAGTTAATCCTTTGAAAGAGTCGGGGAGTGTTACGTGTACAACGAGCTTGAGCCTGCGGGAAATACGTCAGATAAAAACGGAAAATTGATTCAATACTTAACCCTTTTCATGAAATAAGAGTTAAATGTCCTTAGCAAAAATAAATGAACGAAGAAAAGAAAACTAGAATAGACTTGAAATGCCCTTGACAAAAAGGCAAACGTTTGGACCTTCACATAAATGGAATGAGTTCAAAATGAAATTAAATGTGCGAGATAATACTTAGTATGGGAATTCAAAGATTTAATATGAGTAATCTTAAATAAGAAATCTGCTTATATCGGTTTTACAACCCGGGACTATCTGCCAAAGTAAATAGGATCTTCTGTAACAATGGGTCATTAACCATAGTATTGTTCCATGCTATACTATTAAAAACCGCCGATATATAATAGGTATTGCTACCGGAACATAATTTTATGGCTTTGCATACTTTTTTGAAACATCGTCTAAAACCAAAATCCAATCCTGGCCATAACCAGATTTTGGAGGGGTAAACTTTTTCATTCCCTTATTAAGCACATTATCTAATTCAGTAGTTTTCCCATCGCGTGGGTTATACCAGTAGGCATGTAAAATGTTTCCTTTTATTTTATTTAATATAACTGTAAATGGTTTTCCTGCAGAAGTATAGATATAAGCGTAATCGTTACCCCTGGTAGCCTGTATTCTTTCTGCAGAGACAGCATTATTTTCTTTTATTAAAGATTGATCAGGCACTCTGTCCAGCATGGGATGCGATTCCATTAGCCGTCTTACAAACTGCATCTGCATTGCCCCCGGCAGATCCATTGCTTCCTGCCAGTAAACATGAGGGCCGTTTATGCCTGTCCGCTCCGGAGAATAGAATTGCCAGATATCGTGGCAGCCATAGGTATTGCCAAACGCGCCGGCAAACAAGTCGAGATAAGCATTTTTCCTCACATCATAAGCGCTGCTGGTGCCAAGGTCTTGTACATTGAAACAAATCGGGTGGTCTTCATAAAGACTTTCCGCATCTATCACAGGCTTGGTGGGTTTAAGATGATAGGCAAGCCGGATCTTATCATACACATCTAGATCTCTGCAATGCCCGGTTTGAAACATATTAAAACTTAACCACGACTGGTGATGAAACCAGGTAGCCGATCCGGAATCGCATGGCTGAGGATGAAAACTGATTATCGCTTTACCATTGGTCGCGTCCATGATTCCCTCACCCATAGCATTCCAGATGGCAACATCTTCCGCATTTCTAGGATTCCTGTCGCCGCCCACTATCCAAATGATATTCGTTTTGTCTTTATAACGGTTTCCTATCCATTGTCCATACATTTTTGCGTTCGTAGTATTAAAAATTACCGGCCCTTTGCCCCAGCTATTTTTATAAATTTTATCTCCCCATGTGGGAAGCATAGCGATATTGAGTTGATATTCGTTTGCTTTGTCAACTACATAATCTACTTGTTTAAAATAAGCCTCGTTTGGCCTAGTAGGATCATCATCTATTAATGGTTTATCGCCATTCGCATTGGGCGTATGCAGACCGTCTAATTCTGCGAGTACTACCGCCTGTATAACAGTAAAGCCCTGCTCCGACCTTCGTTTCAGGTATTTATCGGCTTGTTCCCTGGTAAGCCTGTGGAACAATTCCCAGCCGGTATCGCCAAGCCAGTAGAAAGGCTTTCCGTCTTTTAAAAGATAACGGTTATTAGTGCTGACCGTGAACTGGCCATACGATGCCTGAAATAATAGAATTAATAAGACAGAAGTGATAACGATTTTCATAATTGATTTTAATATAAATGGCATGTTAGTATAAAGGTTAACGGCCTTTTGTTTTTCTGCTTAAATGAGTAAGCGGCTATCTGAAGTTAGAAACTGATATCCTCTATGAATAATTATTGACTCATCCTGAGATCAATCAATGCATCTCTAAACAGTACTTTTTACCCAAACTTGCGGAAAAAATTTTAGAAACAGATTTCAATGAACGATCAGTGGCAAAACCACCAGAGTAATTTTTTTTCTCTAAAATAACACATTTATCAGACCTTCATTTCCATTATTGATTTCTTATCACAATTTTTTACAAAATGATTTTCAGAAGTACCATGCTTTTAATAAGTCTCTGT
>JBDTIC010000139.1:0-2650 GCA_039936595.1 Ginsengibacter sp.
AACGATGGCTGTGCAGTTTCCAGGAGTGATGAAGCGAAAGCCCTGGGAATTAAGATGGCCACCCCGGCTTTTATGGCAAGAGATATCATCCGTAAAAATCAGGTGGCCGTATTCAGCTCTAACTACACCTTGTACGGAGATATCAGCGACAGGGTAATGAAAACGTTGGGCGGCTTTGTACCACGTCTGGAAATTTATTCCATTGATGAAGCCTTTCTCGACATGCACGATTTGGATTATACCGATCTGTTGGGATTGGGTTTGGAAATCCGGACAGCAGTGATGCAAAATATAGGCATTCCGGTTTGTGTAGGAATAGGGCCAACCAAGACCCTTGCAAAAATGGCGAACCGGTATGCGAAAAAATACCGGAAAAATATTGGCGTTCATTGGGCTGCGAATCATCATTTGATCCATGAGATGCTTGCCGTTACAGAAGTAGGCGATATATGGGGGATTGGCAGACAATATGCTTTATTTTTAAAAAAAAATGGATTCGATACAGCCCTGGGTTTTCTTTCGGCGCCGGAAGAATGGATCCGGAAAAATATGACGGTAGTAGTTCAAAGATTATTCAACGAACTTAAAGGAATTCCGGCCATAGCCTGGGAATTTATACCCCCTGTAAAAAAAAATATCTGCACTTCAAGGTCGTTCGGTACACTACAGACCAGGAAAGAAGAAATCAAAGAGGCCTTGTGCAACTACGCGGCGGCGTGCGCGCTTAAGTTAAGAAATCAAAATAGTTGCTGCAGGAGTATCCATGTTTTTTTACAAACTAATCTTCACCGTACACAGGATAAGCAATATTCCCGATCGATCAATATTGATCTGCAAACACCCACTAACTTCACAGGCGAAATTATTAGACATGCCGTCAAAGGATTTGATATTATTTTTAAGGATGGATACAATTATTTAAAGTGCGGCGTAATCGCTTTGGATATTGTACCCGACAACCAGGTGCAGAGCAGTCTCTTTGACCCATGTGACAGGAAGAAAAATAAAACAGCGATGCAGGCTATGGACCAGGTAAATCAAAGTCTGGGAAAGGAATTAGTAAGGTTATCAGCACAGGGATTTGAAAAAAGATACCAACTTAAAACCGAATACCTGTCTTCTCATTTTACTACAGATATGAAGCAGATTTTAAAAGTAAAAATTTAAACATGTTCCAGCCTTTCGAGCCATTTAAAAAAGAATATATCAGCCGTCTTATCAGGATGGATAAAAAATATCTCATCTCTCAAAGCTATGATAAAGCGTTTGACCATTTCGGGGAAACAAAGACCGATATTCTTTTAACTGATTATGATCAATTGGGATTGGCGCAGATACATTACTCTGCCGTCAAGCATGATAAATATGCCTCCATCATTGACCTTACCAGTGCAAAGCACTATGCTAAAATAATGGACATGTTGCATCCGGATTCATGCTACAGGGTTTATTGGGCCATGGTAAAAAGTATCGATGAAATAAAAAGAACAGTGGACTTAAAATATAAGAATAATATCCGGCGGTACATCGCAAAACAAACTACCTGGCGGATCGATGCCAGTGAAGCGATCAGGCCCCACCTGCAGGTGATTTATGGCGAGTTATTTATAATCCTTAAAAGAGGCAATCAAACTTTAAGAGTTAAATTTGAGGATATAGAAAAAGCATAATTTATGTGTTACGATGTATCCTTTACCGTAGAAATAAAACAACTCTCAGACTATTTTCCCGATCTGATCTTTGACGAGCAACTGGAAATAAATTTTGATGGTACCCATATCATAGGTCATCTATACCAGGAGCACCCAATTATATACCGAAACCAGGATGATAAAAAAATGCATGTGACAATGATGGAATGGGGCTGCATTCCTTTTTATGTAAAAGAGCTGGACACTTTTAAAAGACAGCGTGCCGGCATGCTGAATGCGCGAAGCGAGCGAATCTTAGAAGACTCTAAAAGCTACTGGTATAAGATAAGAAACAGAAGATGCTTAATTCCGCTCAATGGATTTTACGAGCACAGAAAAGTTATAGGCTTTAAAAATAAAGTTCCTTATTTCATCACCCTGAAAAAACAACCCATGTTTTTTCTTCCGGGCTTATATTCTGTTGCTGAAATAGTAGATAAAGAAACCGGTGAGATGATAAAGCATTGGACCTATACATTGATAACACGGGATGCAAACAGCATAATGAAGCAAATCCACAACGATGGAGAAAATAAGTGGCGTATGCCTTTGTTGCTTCCGTTGGAACAATCAAAAAAATGGCTCGCTGAAGAATTAAGCCCTGAAGACTATAGGGCCATTCTTGATTTTGAAATGCCATCTGGCGAATTAAACTGCATTCCTGTTTACACCATCCGCAGTCCAAAGCTAAGACCTGACGATAAGGCAAAGAATGAATATTATGAGTGGCAAGGTTTGCCGGAGTTGGAAATGTAAAAGACTCCCTCTCCCTTTTTTCTCACGAACTACCGATTTCTGACTTAGCTTAAAATTAGAAGAAGTTGTTCCTATGCCGGAAACAAGGGCGAAGAGGTGAAAGTCACGTTACAAAAGGTCCCGTGCGCTAAAGGACAAACTACAAGCTAGTGCTATCACGGACATTATGAATGTTTTTTAAAATAATTACTATGCAAATAATA
>JBDTIC010000140.1:0-5031 GCA_039936595.1 Ginsengibacter sp.
TTTTGTAGAAACTCTTCTTTAAGAAATTGAGCAGTAGAATTGCCTTTAACTTCAATTAGTTCTTCAGGTGCACCTTCAAACAAAATTTTACCTCCGTCTTCACCTCCCTCTGGGCCAAGGTCAATTATATGATCTGCAATTTTAATAATGTCCATATTATGTTCAATTACCAAAATGGTATTTCTCCGATCCACGAGTTTGTTAAGTACATCGATCAAATGTTGAATATCTCTAAAATGAAGTCCGGTGGTAGGCTCATCCAATATGTAAAATGTTTTTCCGGTGTCCCGTTTGCTCAGCTCAGTTGATAATTTTACTCTTTGAGCCTCGCCACCACTTAAAGTAACTGCACTTTGACCAAGCGTAATGTAGCCAAGACCTACTTCCTGCAATACCTTGATTTTACGATAAAGAGACGGCACATTTTTAAAAAACTCAACGGCTTCATCCACAGTCATCTCCAGAACATCGCTGATAGATTTTCCCTTATATCTTATTTCAAGTGTTTCACGGTTGTATCGCTTACCATTACATTTTTCACATATTACATATACATCAGGTAAGAAATTCATTTCTATGACACGCATGCCTCCGCCATGGCAAACATCACATCGGCCGCTCGTCACGTTAAATGAAAAGCGTCCCGGCTTATATCCCCTGATTTTTGCTTCAGGTATAGCTGCAAAGAGCATCCGGATATCGGTAAAAAAACCGCAATAGGTAGCAGGATTACTCCTTGGGGTGCGTCCGATAGGCGATTGGTCTATTTCCACTACTTTATCAATATACTCAAGTCCTTCGATACTCTTATAAGGGAGAGCTTTCATCTTACTTTTGTAGGCATGAATACTCAAAATAGGGTACAGGGTTTCATTTATCAAAGTAGATTTACCGCTCCCACTGACCCCAGTCACACAAATAAATTTTCCCAATGGGAAAGAAGCGTTTACGTTTTTTAAATTATTACCCGAAGCTCCTTTTAGAACAAGGGAATGGCCGTTACCCTTTCTTCTTTTAGGAGGAATGCGAATTTGCAATTTGCCATTTAAATAAGAAGAAGTAGCTGTATCGAGTTTGAGAAAATGGCTCGGTGATCCTGAGGCCACAACCTCGCCTCCATGCTTTCCTGCATCGGGGCCAATATCAATAAGATAATCTGCCGCAAGCATAATATCCTTATCATGTTCTACCACCAGTACACTGTTGCCTATATCTCTAAGATTTTTCAGGGCTTTTATCAGTTGGTGATTGTCTCTCTGGTGCAGCCCTATGCTGGGCTCGTCTAAAATGTACGTTATCCCCTGTAGTTGAGATCCTATCTGAGTTGCCAGTCTTATCCGCTGTGATTCTCCACCGCTAAGGCTTTTGGAAGGCCTGTTCAAGGTTAAGTAGGTGAGGCCGACATCCAGCAAAAACTGAATCCTTTCCCTTATTTCTTTTAGAATATCCCTTGCAATAAGATTTTGTTTTTTACTAAGCCGGCTCTCTAAATTATGAAACCATGTGGACAACTTAATGATATCCATATCACTCAGTTCACTGATATTTTTGTGATCTATTTTAAACCAAAGGCTTTCTTTTTTTAGGCGGGTACCATTACAAGAGGGGCAATTCTCCAGGATCATATATTTTTCCACCCAGACTCTGACGCTGTCATTGGTAGTATCTGAATGAAACCAACGGTTGATCATGTTAATAATGCCCTCGTATTCACCGGAAGGATGGGACCTTCCGGACTCCGCGTCTGAAAGTGGAGTATAATCAGGGCTGTCATTTTCTTCTGTTTTATTTTCACTCCCATATAAAAGAAGGTTTAATGAGTTCTGTGGAAGATCTTTTATGGGCTTATCAAGACTAAACCTGCTTTTTTTGGAAAGCTGTTGAACCTGTTTAAAAACGAAAGTATCTTTCTCCTCTCCAAGTGGCGCAATTCCTCCATCGTTGATGCTTAATTTGTTGTCGGGAATAATTGCGTCCAAATTTACCTGGTACACGCTACCCAAACCTTTACAAACCGGGCATGCCCCATACGGTGAATTAAATGAAAATGCATTGGGTGAAGGTTCTTCGTAGCTTATGCCGGTGTCTTCGCACATAAGCTGTCTGCTGTATTGTATTACCTGATTATTATCATTTAAAAGCAGGAATAACAATCCGCTCCCTAATTGCAAACCTTTTTGAATGCTCTCGCTTAATCGTACTTTTTGTGAATTATCTATTGATAACCGGTCTATCACTAATTCAATATCATGAATTTTATACCGGTCTATCTGCATTTTAGGTACAAGGTCTTTTATTTCATTATCAACTCTTATCTTAATAAATCCCTTTTTTCTTACATCTTCAAACAGTTCGCGATAATGTCCTTTTCTGCCCCGAACCAATGGCGCCAAAATAGTGATCTTTGTACCGGTAAATTTTGACAGGACATTCTCGACAATTTCTTCTTCGCTCCATTTTACCATTTTTTTACTGGTGTTGTAACTATAGGCATCACCAATACGGGCAAAAAGCAGCCGCAAAAAATCATATATTTCAGTAACAGTCCCTACGGTGCTTCGGGGATTTTTATTTGTCGTTTTTTGCTCTATAGAGATAACCGGTGACAGGCCGGTAATTTTATCGACATCAGGGCGTTCCATGTCTCCCAAAAATTGCCTGGCATAGGCAGAAAAACTTTCCATGTAGCGTCGCTGGCCCTCGGCAAAAATAGTGTCAAATGCCAGCGATGATTTTCCGCTGCCGCTAATTCCGGTAATGACTACCAGTTTGTTTTTGGGTATTGTGATATCAATATTCTTAAGATTATGTTCACGTGCTCCAAATACTTCTATATCCTCATTCTCATTTATATGCCCCATCTCATTGTCCAATGATTTATTCTTAATAGGATTTTTCATAATTTATACTTTGCAAATTTAATGCTTAATGATTCTTATCCAGAAACATGTAACAAGGAGGCATTGCCTTAGTCATTTTGAAAACTTAAAATTGTAGTTGTAAGAACTTAAAATTTGTTATACAATAGTTAATTAAAATAAGCAGTACTTTATGAAAGTAATCTGTCAAAAATGTAAAACGTATTGGAATACAATAACTAATAGGAAATGAGGTATTAGTGCGATGGGCGAATTGAATTTCTACGTGAATACTTTAGTATTTTTTTAATTCTAAGAATGAACTTTGATAGATCGATTTTACGTACTTTTAAAAACTATTTGCAAACTGTTGCAAAATATTTTTATAATTCGCTACCCTACTTATATTCAAAAATTATTTGACACCTATTTACAATAATTAAAATACTTACTCGTTTAATAAAAATGGCTACCATCTTTTTTTCAAAATAGCCGGAAAAAAAATGAGTTTTTTTAAATTAATATTACATTTGTCTTTATCCTCAACGTAAAAAAAACAATGAAGAAAGTATTTTTCACAGCAGTTGCGGGCCTGTTAATCATAATATCCGGTTGTGGCAAATTTGGAAAATCCAAAGGCCTTCCCAATGACGGACAGGTGCATGGTGTTGCTCCAGCAGCCCGTTATGTATTACCTAAACCTCCCGGAATGGTATATATACCACCAGGGACTTTTCATATGGGCCCGAGTGATGAGGATATCAATAATTCATATATTGCCAGGAACCAGCAGGTGTCTATAAGCGGTTTTTGGATGGACGCTACTGAAATCACCAATAATGAATACCGGCAGTTTACGAATTGGGTCCGTGATTCCATTGCAGGTAAGTTGATGGGATATGTAACTCAGGGCAGCGACGGCAATGAATACCTTGATTGGAAAAAAGTAGCTACTATAAAATGGGACGATAAAGCTACATTGGAAAAAGTGGATGCAATGATTTTAACACCAGATAACAGAATATTTGGCAAGAAAGAAATAGACCCGACTAAAGTTGTTTTTCACTCCGAAACATTTGACTACGGAGCCGCTGCGGGAAATCATGATCCCAATGTACCGCGGAGTAAATTCATAACTAAGCAGGATATTCCTATTTATCCTGACTCTTTAGTATGGGTAAGAGATTTTTCTTATTCTTATAATGAGCCCATGGCTAAACAATATTATGCCCATCCGGCTTTTGGTAATTATCCGGTAGTAGGGGTCAACTGGAAACAGGCTAATGCCTTTTGTGAATGGAGGACTCATTATTTAAATTCTTATCTGATCAGTAAAAAGCGGGCTACTGAAACAAATTTCCGGTTACCTACCGAAGCTCAGTGGGAATATGCCGCACGCGGTGGCCGCTCACAATCACCCTATCCCTGGGGTGGCCCTTATCTTAGGAACAGAAAGGGATGTTTGTTAGCTAACTTTAAGCCCGGAAGAGGTAATTATCCAGAAGATGGGGGGTTTTATACAGTGCGGGCTGATGCCTACTGGCCTAATGATTTTGGATTATATTGTATGGCGGGTAATGTCTCAGAATGGACTTCGTCATTATATTATGAAGGCGGTTATAATTTTCAGCATGATATGAATCCTGATATCAGATGGAATGCAAAAGACCAGGATCCTCCACGGATGAAACGTAAAATAATACGCGGCGGAAGTTGGAAAGATGTGGGCTATTATTTACAAACAAGCACCCGTGACTTTGAATATCAGGACACAGCCAAATCATATATCGGTTTTCGTTGCGTAATTGATTTGCCACCAGCAGCAAACAGAAAAGAAAAAAAATAAACCAACCTAAATTTAAATTCACTTACATAGATTAAATCTTTAGTTCAACTTTTACTGCCTGTATTAATTATTAATATGGGCATTTTATTGTCTGAACTTAAACAAGAAAAATTAACCTCAAAAATTAAAAAACCTCAATTATTATGGATCAACACCAACCACCTAAAAGAAACTTTTTAACCGTTGTAGATGTACTTGTTAGCGCAGGAGCTGGAGTAGTAATCTTTGCTGCCTGGGCAAAATTAACTCACCAATCTTATGCAGATACCATGCTTACCATTGGTATGTGGACTGAAACCGCCATTTTTATGGTTTATGCCGGTATAG
>JBDTIC010000141.1:0-14893 GCA_039936595.1 Ginsengibacter sp.
AGGCAGGTGCCTGATTTTGATTTTCACTAACACTATTACAAGGATAAAGCCAAAATTTTTTATGGGCTTACTTTATATTTGCCAATAAAATAACGATATGTTTAACAATAGATTGCGTATTAGGGAAGTTTTAGCAAAAGAAATAATTGACAAACAGATAACGGTGATGGGCTGGGTGCGTACTTTTAGAAATAACCAGTTTATAGCTTTGAATGATGGGAGCACCAATGCGAATCTGCAAATAGTACTTGAACTGGGTAAATTTGAAGATAATTTCTTAAAAAAAATTACAACGGGTGCAGCATTGAAAGTAACCGGAATATTAATACCCTCCTTAGGAAAGGGGCAAAAAGTAGAATTAAAAGCACAAAATGTGGAAGTGTTGGGCGATAGCGATGCGGAAAAGTTTCCTCTTCAGCCGAAAAAACATGGCCTCGAGTTTTTACGCGAGATAGCTCATCTGCGTTTTAGAACCAATACTTTTGGAGCCATCTTCAGAATAAGACATTCACTTGCATTCGCGATACACCAGTTTTTTAACGAGAAAAGATTTTTGTATCTGCATTCTCCAATTATTACCGCCTCTGATGCAGAAGGTGCGGGTGAGACTTTTCATGTAACCTCATTCGATCTTGCAAATCCTGCTAAAAATGAAGATGGTACTATTAATTATAAAGAAGATTTTTTTGGAAAAGCATCCAACCTCACGGTGAGCGGACAGTTGGAAGGAGAATTGGCCGCGATGGCACTGGGTGATGTTTACACTTTTGGGCCAACGTTCCGTGCGGAAAATTCCAATACGGCGAGGCACCTTGCAGAATTTTGGATGATAGAACCTGAAATGGCTTTTTCAGATCTGGAAGATAATATGAATCTTGCCGAAGAATTTATCAAATACATAATTAAATATGTACTGGATAATAATCGTGAAGACCTGGATTTTCTGGCAGCCCGACTGGTAGAAGAAGAAAAACAGAAACCACAGCATGAGCGCAATGAAATGGGCTTGATTGAGAAACTGGAATTTGTAATCAATAATGATTTTGAAAGACTGACTTATACCGAAGCGATTGAAATCCTAAAAGATTCACCCCCCAATAAGAAAAAGAAGTTTCAATACCTGGTGGATAAGTGGGGAATTGATCTGCAAAGCGAACACGAACGATACCTGGTAGAGAAACATTTTAAAAAGCCTGTAATTCTGATCAATTATCCTAAAGAAATAAAAGCCTTCTATATGCGGGTGAATGATGACGGGAAAACTGTGGCGGCAATGGATATCCTGGCACCGGGTATAGGTGAGATAGTTGGTGGTTCACAGCGAGAGGAACGATTGGACGTTTTGATAGAGAGAATGAAAGAAATGGATATCCCTATTGGAGAAATGGATTGGTATTTGGATACAAGAAGGTTCGGAACTGCTCCTCATGCAGGATTTGGGCTTGGCTTTGAGCGCCTGATGTTATTTGTAACCGGAATGACAAATATCAGAGATGTAATTCCTTTTCCACGATTTCCCAAAAGTGTGGATTTTTGACAATTAATATATAATTATTTAAAAGCGCCTAAAAGCATCAGGAAGTAAGGTGAACCAAAATGGTCTGTTGTGTTTTTAAATTATCCCTAATATTTAAATGCTAATAATTAGCTTTGAAAAATGGAAACGAAAAAAGTAATTTTAATAATTATGGATGGCTGGGGGCTTGGTAAGATAAAAGAAAGCGATGCCATTCAGCATGCAAAGACTCCATTTGTAACTTCACTTTACAATAAATATCCACATTCTACTTTAGTGACATGCGGAAGGGCAGTCGGCTTACCTGAAGGACAAATGGGCAATAGCGAAGTAGGTCATTTGAATCTTGGCGCCGGCCGGATTGTTTACCAGGAATTAGAAAGGATAAATGTTGCCATTGAAAATGGTGAGTTTGAAAATAATCCTACGCTTCTTGCGAGCATTAATTACGCAAAGGAAAATAACAGACCCTTGCATCTTATGGGTTTAGTAAGTAATGGGGGTATTCATTCTCATATCAACCATCTAAAAGCAATTACTACTATCTGCAAAAAGCATAACCTCGATAAGGTTTATGTCCATGCTTTCACAGATGGACGTGATGCCGACCCGAAAAGTGGTATTGCCTTTTTAGAAGATCTCCAGCAGCATCTTGACAAAACAACGGGAAAAATAGCTACAATCATAGGTCGCTATTATGCGATGGATCGCGATAAAAGATGGGAGCGTATCAAGTTGGCTTATGACGCTATGGTACACCGCAAAGGTGAAGTAACGACAAATATTTTTTCAACTATAGCGAACTCTTATCAAAAAAAGGTAACAGACGAATTTTTATTGCCTATTATTAATGCTGAAGCTCATGATGCGGAAATAGTGGGTGGGGATGCTGTAATCTGCTTTAATTTCCGAACAGACAGATGCAGGGAAATTACTGAGGTGCTCACGCAAAATGCTTTCCCCGAGTATGATATGAAACCTTTAAGTCTGGATTATACAACCATGACACTGTATGATCACAAATTTAAAAATATCCATGTTATTTTCCAGAAGGATGATCTGAAAAATACACTGGGTGAGGTATTAGCAGATAATCACAAAACCCAGATAAGAATTGCAGAGACAGAAAAATATCCGCATGTTACTTTTTTCTTTAGTGGTGGCAGGGAAGTTCCTTTTGAAGGTGAAAAAAGAATTATGATACCTTCTCCAAAGGTAGCCACTTACGATCTTCAGCCGGAAATGAGCGCTTATGGAGTTACAGACGCTTTGATTCCGGAAATAAAAAAACAATCCGCAGATTTTATTTGCCTCAATTTTGCCAATGCTGATATGGTAGGACATACAGGCGTATGGGATGCCGTTGTTAAAGCAGTAGAAACAGTGGATAGCTGTGTAAAGGAAATTGTAACGGTAGCATTAGAAAATAATTACGCTATTTTTCTTACAGCAGACCATGGTAATGCAGATTATATTGTAAATGAAGACGGAACACCCAACACGGCGCATACCAAGAATCTCGTTCCGTTTTTTATTATTGATAAAGATTGGAGGGGCAAAATTAATCCTGGGAAACTGGGCGATATAGCTCCTACTATCCTGACAATGATGAAATTACCTATACCTCCGGAGATGAACGGAGAAGTTTTAATAAATATAGACTAAACTTTTTGGGTGATTTGGGAGAAGAAATATTTGCAGGTTAAACAAAAAGATGCCTTGTCACTTCTTATATGGTGATTGATGAAGCTATATATGTTTTCCTGGCAGAAACAGACAGAAAAAGCACGATAAGAAGGAAAAAATTGGTTGAAATACCGCGGGCGGCCTTTATAAAAGAACAGAAGTAAATCATAAAATACGGGATTATCCGGATGATTCTTTGTTAAGTCCAATAGCGTGTAAGCAGTGCTGAAAAAGAAATACCTGACTATTAAATATATACAAATCGTCCAACCCTGAACATTGAGTACGAAACTTTTCAAAAGGTGATCCAAAAGCTGTCATCTCAGCTCTTGTTAGTGGACCCCACACGATCAGATATCTGGACAGGTATCTCCAAAATGGAATATTTTCAGGCTTTTTTGAATTCCGTAATCATATAAATGTTATTTTTTAAATTTTTTATTTGAAAAAAATAAATTTGATGCAGCATTTTTAGTAAAATAATGTCCTATCTTAGTAGGGTTAAACAAGCAAATATCTATGACTGATGAGCAAATCCTTCAAGGCTGTCTTGATAACCTCTCAACCGCGCAGGAGACACTTTACAATCGTTTTAGTCCACGAATGCTCGGTGTGTGCTATCGATACGCCCGTAATAAGGAAGATGCTGAGGATATGCTACAGGAAGGGTTTATAAAAGTATATGCCCAGATCCATCAGTATCGGGGAGTAGGTGCGCTGGAAGGCTGGATAAGGAAAATAATGGTGCACACTTGTATTAACGTGCTTAAAAAGAATAAGAAGTTCTCTGATAGTGTTGATTTGATACACGCATCGAGTATTCATATTAGCGACACTAATATTCCTTCTATGATGCAGGCAAAACAGGTAGTGGAATGTATCAGATTACTTCCTTTGGGATATAAAACGGTTCTTAATCTGTATGCGATTGAGGGATTCTCTCATAAAGAGATTTCTACTATACTGGAGATTGAAGAGAGTACCAGCAGATCGCAATATACCAGAGCAAAAGCTTTACTTGAAGAAATTCTTATTAAAAAAAGAATTTTGCAAAAGCCACGCGGAAAGATGAGAATAGCTTCTGCGTTTAATTTTTTATAAAATGGGCAACCTTTTTGTATTAAAAGAATTACTACTAACTGAAACGTACCAAAGATGGAAAGAAGATTCGATATGAGTGATTTTGAGCAGTCTTTAAAAGATCATGCAGATCAATTTAAGATGGCTCCTTCCAAACGAGTTTGGAAAGGAATATACAATAATTTACATCCCGGGAGCAAGTGGCCATCAGTGACTGTCGCAATTGTATTTATAATTACCCTGTTAACTGTTGGAAATTTGAATAATTCTCCCAAACAGGAAAATGCGAAGCAAATAGTCAAGGCTGAATCAGCTAAAAGTGTTTCTGAAAATAGCGTTGTGAAAAATGTTTTTGCGAGTTCCATTGACCGCATCGAAACACAACAACTCACTGATCTTTACCATCATTCAGGTAGGACAATTAATGAAGAAAAATTTTCCACAAATTCAATAAATTCTGATCAATCCCAAGTTCTCACTTACAGAAACAAGAATAGAGTTACCTCCAAACCTACACCTATACCAGATATAGGTGCCACGAACTCATCAAATCGCCATACCAATAATAATTATTTTTTAACACAGAAGTACAAAGTCTCAAAAATCTATGATCTTTCTAAAACCAAGATTGGATTAAGTGAGTTAGCTATTAGTCAAAACCTGCAAAATTACATCGGGGATAATAGTATATTAGCCAATAGCTTACACTATAATGAATTGTCGCAATCAGGTAATTCAAATTCGCTTAAACCTTTATTTTCTTTTGCACGTTTTGTTACAAATGATTTGAGTTTGGTTGATATGAATGACCTGTTACACGATGCTGGTGATTTAAAAGAATTCGACTTAAACACGTTAAAACAGAACAATAAAAAAATAAAAAATGTCAAATGGATTTATTACGTCACTCCTTCCATAAGTTCCGCTATTTTTAGAAATACAGAAGTGTCGCAGGCAATGAGTCCTAATTTTTCTCTTTTACAAATCCGTTCTTCTAATGGGATGACTTATAAGTCAGGTTTTGGACTAAATGTTGGTACCCAAATAAACCGCAGATTATCAAAAAAATGGGATATTATTACAGGGCTGGATCTGGGCTACTCTAGCTATAATATTGTATCTAATCTGGTGCACCCGACTTTCACCACATTACTGTTTAAAGATGACAATGGATTAGACTATTCAAGAAGATATATAACCCACTTTGGTAATGGAATGACCCAAAATAAAATGAATATATTAAATTATAGCTTACAGGCATCCATACCATTAGGTTTACAATATCACATCTGGCAAGATGAAAAAGTTCAGGTAAATCTTTTATCTTCTATTGAATTATCGACTGTACTAAAAAGTAATGCTTACATTATCTCGTCTGATGGAAGATACTATGTGAAGGATCCTTCATTAACCAGGCCTGTAAATATGGGTGTTAATTTTAATCCTAATGTTGTTTTCAGTGGAGCAAAAGTAAAATGGCACTTAGGACCTATTATTCACTACCAGTTCCTTTCACGATATAAAGATAATTATGTATCTAAGGAGCATTTGATAGATTACGGCATAAAAGTTGGTATATCAAAATAAACAATCAACAATAAAATTAAGTTTTACCCGTTTATTTTAAACGTTTAATTTTTAAACGTTTTTTTTAAAAGCCGTTGCTTCGTACCCTGCAACGGTTTTTTTTATTTGTACTTTTGCATATGCAAAAGCTTTTGCCCTTTATTTTAATAGGCTTTGCCTTTTTTCTTAATTCCTGCCATTCAAAAAAAAACAACGTTGAGGATTCAAAAAATGATTCTTCGGAGCTTGCGTCCATTTTTCCCGTGACAGATTTTTTAAAAGGGCAATTAAGAATGATAGACAGTATGCAGACGACACCTTTAAAGCTCATAATATCCAATGGAAAAACAGATTCGATGTGGCTAAAAAGAGAAGATATAAGAACTGATGCAACAACATTTCTCCAACCTGTGATTGATTCAATAACGATGTCTCCTCTTTTCTCAGAGAAATCTTTTTTGGATCAGACTATAAATGCGTTTACGTTTTCATACGACCCCAAAGTTCGTCTTCCTGATTCACTCCACCTTACGCATTGGGATGTGTACATTAATCCACAATCACGCGAAGTGCAACGTATCTATCTCGTCAAAGAAACCAATGAAAGTAACAACCATATTATTACCCAACTCACCTGGGCTACTGACGGCTGGTACAGCATCAGAACCATTACGCAATCGCCTGGTAAAAATGAGCCAGATGTGAAAGAAGAAAAAATGATCTGGAGCTTCGATTAACGAATGCAGCATCATTTAAAATGAATAAGAGATTCGTTATGACCACCGAAGTATTTCATACAATTATAAAGACCCTGCCTTCTAACCCCGGCATTTATAAATATTTTGATATTCAAAATGAATTGATCTACGTAGGGAAGGCTAAAAATATCCGGAAAAGAGTGAGTTCTTATTTTACTAAAACCTTTACCGGTTATAAGACACACGAGCTTGTACGAAGAATTCACAGTATAGAATTTACAATTGTAGATAGTGAGCAGGACGCTTTTCTTCTTGAGAACTCATTAATAAAACAATTTCAACCCCGGTTCAATATTAACCTAAAAGATGACAAAAGTTATCCTTATATAGTGATTAAAAATGAACCGTTCCCAAGAATATTTCTGACGAGACGAAAGATAAATGACGGGTCTGAATACCTGGGTCCATTCACTTCCGTTGGAAGAGTTAGGGAGCTATTAAGTTTTATAAAAGAATTTATTCCTTTGCGTACCTGCAAATTAAATCTTACAGATCAGAATATCTTAAAAAAAAAATTCAAAGTGTGCCTTGAGTATCATCTAGGCAATTGTAAAGGGCCGTGTGAAGGATTGCAATCAACAGACGATTATGATGAAGGATTGCAACAGGTACGACAGATAATAAAAGGCAACCTGAGCCCGGTGATACAGAGGTATAAGGAAGAAATGAATTATTATGCGGCGCAGCTTCAGTTTGAAAAAGCTGCAATCATAAAAAAAAAGCTGGAAGGTCTTGAAAATTATCAGGCGAGGTCGGTGGTTGTAAGTAAATCATTTGCTAATATTGACGTCTTTACGATACTGAGAGAAAAAGATACGGCATATGTAAATTATTTGATGGTTCAGAACGGGGCTATTATTCAAACTCACACCATTGTTTTGGAGCCTAAACTAGATGAGACTGACGCAGAGATACTGGCACTCGCAGTTACCGATCTGAGAGAGAAGTTTAACAGCGATGCGAATGAAATCGTAGTGCCTTTCCCGATTGATTATGTAAAGAAAGACTTGGTTTGCACGATACCAAAAGGGGGTGAGAAAAAAAAATTACTTGACCTTTCTGAAAAAAATGTTAGCTATTTTAAGGAAGAGATCAGGAGAAAAAAAATGCTTCAGTTAGAGGGGAAATCTGACAAAGAAAAAGAAAAAGTCCTCGTACAATTACAAAAGGATTTGAGTCTACCGGCCATACCCCGGCACATTGAATGTTTTGATAATTCTAATTTCCAGGGAAGCTTTCCCGTAGCTGCTATGGTTTATTTTAGAGATGGCTTGCCGGACAAAAATGAATACCGCAAATTCAATATCAAAACCGTGGCTGGTATCAATGATTTTGCCAGTATGAAAGAAGTGGTTGTGAGAAGATATAAAAGGCTTTTGAACGAGGGAAATATATTACCTGAATTGATAATTATTGATGGTGGCAAAGGACAATTGAATGCAGCTTTAGAAGGACTCGATGAGATAGGCATGTCAGGAAAAACATCAATAATAGGCCTGGCAAAAAATGAGGAAGAAGTTTTTTTCCCGGGTGATAAAGAATCAATAAAGCTTCCATGGAACAGTGAAAGCCTCAAACTAATCCGAAGAATCAGAGATGAGGTACATCGCTTCGGAATTACTTTTCATCGCAATCAGAGAAGCAGGGGCACTTTTGTCAATGAGTTAGAGGGAATAAAAGGTATTGGGAAAAATACTGCTGACATGCTTTTAAAAAAATTCAGGTCGGTAAAAAAAATAAAAGCACTTTCCGAAGCATCGCTTGAAGAAATAATTGGAAAGTCCAAGGCCAGAATAGTGCGTGATTATTTTAAGGGTGAGAGCCCTGAAAAATAAACTGACATTACTTTCAATGTATAAACATAAAATCCCGGTTTTGCTTCCGGGATTTTATGTTTACCTCGAATTACAGATCAATACCTATACCCAATTTTATCGCACGATTGTAGGCGTTTACATTCCGATTAGCATCAGCTTTGGAAAGCCCATAATCATAAGAAGCAGTTAGACTGATTCCATTTGTAAACCTGTAGCCTATGCCACCTGTTATGCCTGCATCCCAGCGATTGAATTGTGCCGTGGCATCCGTGGTTTTATTGAGCAAGTTAATTCCCAATACACCCGCAGTGGTTTTTAAATCCGACTTAACGAGGTAAGAAATTTGTGGCCCGGCAAAGACCTGGAACCCACCAAAATTTGCTTTCAGTAAAACAGGGATATCTATATACTGTGACTGTAAAACAGCTTTAGCGCCTGCATTTAAAAAGTCAATACCTTTTACATTCAAAGCCCCGTTTATTTCGTAACCTTTTTGAGAATAGTAAACACCTGGTTCAATCGAAATGTTTTTACTCAAAGGTAATGTGCCAAAGCCTCCGGCAAAGAATCCTGTATAGTCATTAGTCGTAACTCGGCCATTGGTAAAGTTCAGAAGGTTATCAAAGTTGTCAACGGCATCACCGCGGACACCAGAAGATACAACGCCAGCCTTAACACCAAAAGAAGGTGTTTGAGCAAAGCTAAAAGTAGAAGTAATAATTGCGATTAGGAGTAGAATTTTCTTTTTCATATTATCTGGTGTCCGGATTTTACAGCCGTTCGTTAATGAGAAAAAAAATTCTAAAGAAAGATTAATTAGAGACAGGTAATACTTTGTTAATACCAAAACAGGGGATGCTGGAATTAAGAAATTACAAATCGAAAATTATTTGCAACAATCTTTTTCTCTGACAAAAAAGGATTTGAAAATTTTCCAGAAGAAGTTACCAACATTATGAAGAAAAGTCATGCTCGTATTTTTAATTGGATTGTAAAAATAATGGAATTATTTGTAATGATGGCTACGCACTGTAATAGTGTTCACATGCAAAAACTCTATGCAAATAAAATTGCTTAAAGAATAAGAAAAGTCTAATCTCTGATTTCATAAATTGGGTCGAGTGAAGATCCTGCCATCATCTCAAAAACAGGATTGATAATTCCATCGCGTAAGTCATACACCCACCCATGCAAGTGTGGTATGTGATCCCGTTTCCATGCATTTTGTATGATAGAAGTTTTCGCGAGATTCATTACCTGCTCTTTTACATTTAGCCTGGTGAGCAAATTATGTTTTTCCTGGTGAGTCGGCTGCGCATCTATTTCATCCCTGTGTATGCGATATACATTTTTTATATTCCAGATCCATTGATCCATCAGGCCATAACTTTTATGAGTCATAGCTGCAGAAATACCACCACAATTATGATGACCGCAAACGATGATATGTCTTACTTTTAAAATTTCAACGGCAAACTGTAGAACACTCAGAAGGTTTAGATCTGTGGGCACAACCAGGTTGGATATATTGCGATGAACAAATATTTCACCTGGATGGGTTCCTGTGATTCTATCCGCTGGTACGCGGCTATCACTGCATCCTATCCATAATATTTCGGGTGATTGTAATTGTATGAGGCGTGTAAAATATTCAGGGTCATTTTCCACCTGATCTGATGCCCATTCTTTATTGTTTTTTAAAAGTCTTTTATATGCTTCCATTTTTTATCTATTTTTTATCCTAAAAATTAATTTAAAAAAAATTAATAAAGTGAATCAAAAAGACACCGACCGGTGCTGGGCGAGGTTTATGCCCCCAAAACACTTGGTGTGAAATCTCATGGCTCCAGATCCGATCGTTATCGGAATGAAATACACCATCCTTACATATTTAGTCCTCCGCAAGTACTTATTACTTGTCCCGTAACATAGGAACTCAAGTCGCTGGCAAGAAAAAGAGTAACATTTGCAATCTCTTCTGTACTGCCAAACCGGCCCAGAGGTATCTTATCCAAAAACCTTTTGGCGGCTTCCCCTTCTTTTAAATAATGGGTCATGTCAGTCTCTACAAAACCCGGCGCAATTGCATTGCATCTTATATTCCTGCTTCCAAGTTCAGCAGCAATTGATTTTGTGAATCCAATAATACCCGCTTTACTTGCTGCATAGCTGCTCTGGCCTGCATTTCCTCTCATTCCTACTATTGAGCTCATATTGATAATACTTCCTTTACGGGCTTTCATCATGGTGCGAATTACTTGTTTGGTCATATTGAAAACACTTTTAAGGTTAGTGTCTATCACTTCATCCCACTGTTCCGGTGTTAATCTCAGTAACAAATTATCTCTCGATATACCAGCATTATTTACAAGAATATCTATAGTCCCAAATTCTTTGATAACCTCATTCACCATGCTTTCGCAATCTGCCAGGTTAGCTGCATTGCTTTTATAAGCTTTTGCTTTCACTCCCAACGGTTCTATCTTTTCTTCCAATGCTTTAGCCTTTTCATCACTGCTTAAATAAGAGAAGGCGACATTGGCCCCATTTTCTGCAAGCTTCAATGCGATTGCTTCACCGATACCCCGGCTACCCCCGGTAACAATAGCCACTCTATTCTCTAATAACTTCATAAAGATTCTGTTTTAAGTTGAATTCAATATTTGCAATTATAACAAATGCTAATGGAAATCAGTTTGATTTTTATTTTGAGAAGAATTTTTTACCAAAATTCAAATACTTTATTTCACACTCTATTCTATGTATATTGTTTTTCATTGTTTTACCTTTATCGCCTAAAACATTTGGTATGAGCCCTTTTAATCTCTCACTCCCTGTAGCTATCGGCTGTGACCACGCAGGTTTTGAATATAAAGAAGCCATCATTTCTTTTCTTGGAGGAAAGAATGTTGATTGGAAAGACTTTGGCACTTATTCTTCCGAGTCTGTTGATTACCCTGATTTTGCTCACCCGGTGGCTGATGCAGTGGAAAATAGAGAAGTCGCATTTGGAATCTTAATATGTGGTAGTGGAAATGGGGTAGCAATCACGGCTAATAAACATCAAAATATTCGGGCAGCTATTTGCTGGGGAGAAGAAATTGCAGAATTGGCACGCAAGCATAATGATGCTAATATTATTTGTATTCCTGCAAGATTTGTAAAAGAAAATTTAGTCGAGAAAATGCTTGAGATATTTATTCATACTGAATTTGAAGGCGGAAGGCACCAGAACAGGGTGAAAAAAATATCCTGCATTTAGCCCAACGATTAACCTGATTTCATCCTTATTTTATTTACGATTTATATCATTTTATTCATTGATCCCTCTTATGAAAAAATATTTTCTGACTGGCTTTGCTTTGATTTTTATTTCAGCATATGTATTTTCACAAACAGATATTCCCTTAAAATATGCAAAGGAAATCGCTGAGCAAGGATTAAAAGAACAGCTTACCATAATAGCTTCCGCAGAGATGGAAGGCCGGGAAACCGGCACAAGAGGTCAGAGAAGAGCTGCTTCCTATATTGAAAGTGAATTTAAAAAAATAGGACTGCAATATCCTGAGTCTTTAAAAGGTTATCAGCAATATTATCCTTTGTTCAAAGACACATTGATAAGCCGACGAATGAAAATTGGTAGTCGCAATTTGAGATATGGCAAGGATTATATTGTACAAACCGGCACTTCTTTAGGTTCAAGATTGAAAGCGTCTGAAATAGTATTCGCTGGTTATGGAATAGAAGATTCAAGTTACAATGATTATGAGGGTAAAGAGGTAAAGAATAAAATAGTGTTGATCTTCAACGGAGAGCCCCAGGTGAATAACAAATACCTGGTAACCGGAACTAACAGGCAAAGTAAATGGGGCTACAGTATTAGCGCAAAGGCCGCGCTAGCCAAAGAAAAAGGAGCAGTTGCAGTGCTATTTGTCAATCCTTTGTGGGATTCCATTCCGCCAGCCCTGGCAGAAAATTCTAAAAAAACAAATCTCTATTTCCCCCGTCTTAGTGAAAAACCAAAGGCTACTGTAATCAGCATTGTTCCCTCTTTATTTAAATACATTTTAGGGGCCAGAGAAGCCAATGCCATTATTGAAACTGCCATGACCAGAGGGCCTTTGAATAATTTTAATGTTGAGAGGAAAATAAGAACAAAGTTGATTTTGAAAAAAAGAAGAATCAAAGTAGAAGCCAGCAATGTAATGGGATATATAGAAGGTTCAGGAAGGAAAGATGAATATGTTTTTATTACTGCCCATTATGACCACCTGGGCAAACGAGGCAATATTATATACTATGGCGCTGATGATGATGGCAGTGGCACTGTGAGTGTAATTGAAATGGCACGGGCATTCGCAAAAGCAAAAAGCGATGGTCATGGACCATTGAGAACTATAGTTTTCATGACTGTAAGTGGAGAAGAAAAAGGTCTGTGGGGATCAGAATATTACTCTGACCATCCTGTATTTTCGTTAGATAGCACAACAGTTGATTTGAACATTGATATGATTGGCCGAATTGATCCCAATCGTAAATACGGGGATAGTACCAATTATGTGTATGTAATAGGCAATGACAAATTGAGCAGCGATCTTGACCCAATCAGTAAAGCGATCAATAAAAAATATTCGAAGCTTGAATTAGATTACAAATTCAATGACCCCCATGATCCTGAAAGAATATATTACCGCAGCGATCACTACAATTTTGCCCGTAAGGGTGTTCCCATAATTTTATTTTTCGATGGTATTCACAAAGATTATCACAAGCCAACTGATACAGTTGATAAAATCAATTTTGATCTTTTAGAAAAAAGAGCCCGTTTTATTTTTTTTATTGCATGGGAAATGGCTAACAGGGTTGAGATGCTGAAGAGAGATATTCCATTGCCGGCAGAGGTGAATTGATCTGGAGGAGTTTATAGATCAATACCTTAACAAGCCATCATCACTTTTTAAAATCCTAATTTTGCCTAAAAAATAATACCATGAGTAAAGGACCTGTTTCCCAATTTATAGAAAAGCATTATCGTCATTTTAACTCAGCAGCATTGATGGATGCATCCAAAGGATATGTGGCACACCTTGATGAAGGAGGAAAGATGCTGGTTTCACTTGCCGGCGCCATGAGCACAGCAGAGTTAGGAATTTCTTTTGCAGAAATGATACGTCAGGATAAGGTTGCTATCATTAGTTGTACAGGAGCCAATCTTGAAGAAGACATCATGAACCTGGTGGCGCACAGCCATTATAAAAGAGTTCCTAATTACCGCGATCTTAGCCCACAGGAAGAATGGGAGCTATTGGAGAGTCATTACAACAGGGTTACTGATACCTGTATTCCTGAAGAAGAGGCCTTCAGAAGATTGCAACAACATATTCATAAAATATGGAAAGATGCCGAGGCAAAAGGGGAGCGATATTTTCCACACGAATACATGTACAAAATGTTAATGAGTGGTGTGTTGGAACAGTATTATGAAATAGATCCGAAGAATAGCTGGATGCTGGCAGCAGCGGAAAAAAATATTCCCATCGTAGTACCGGGTTGGGAAGACAGCACGATGGGGAATATTTTTGCATCGTATGTTATCAAAGGGGAATTAAAGGCAGGGACTATGAAAAGTGGCATTGAATATATGGCACAACTAACGGAATGGTATCGTGAACTAAGCAAGGGAAAAGGGCTTGGCTTTTTTCAAATTGGCGGAGGTATAGCAGGTGATTTTCCTATCTGTGTTGTTCCTATGATGTACCAGGACCTCGAATGGACCGATGTTCCTTTCTGGAGTTATTTCTGCCAGATTTCCGATTCTACCACATCGTATGGATCTTATTCGGGCGCTGTTCCAAATGAGAAAATTACGTGGGGAAAGTTAGATATTCATACTCCAAAATTTATTGTAGAAAGCGATGCCACTATTGTGGCGCCGTTGATATTTGCGTGGGTATTGGGATGGTAAATATTTCGGGTTTGGAACCTGGCGATTCGTGCAAAAATGTGCGTTGTATTGATATCTTGTGATAATATTCTTATAAGTTAACCAATCTTGTAATATTGATTAAACAATAACAACCTTACTTTACTGTGAAATAAAAAAATTTATTTCAATTTAATGTCCATCTCAAAGAAAAATAAAAATGAGCCTGTTGAACAAAAGCCGCAGAAAAGCCAGCAGCTAATTTTACAACATACCGAAGAGGCTGCTTTAACTCAAATAAACAGGTCGTCCAAGGGGTTAATGTTGTCAGCATTTTCAGCAGGATTGGATATAGGCTTTTCTGTGTTGCTGATGGCAGTAGTACTCACATTGACTAAAGGTATTTTCCCTGAACCTGTAGTTAAGTTTCTGGTTGCTAATATGTATCCCATTGGATTTATTTTTGTTGTATTAGGCCGATCTGAATTATTCACCGAGCACACAACGCTGGCAGTTTTACCTGTTTTACAAGGTTTGACCTCTATAA
>JBDTIC010000142.1:0-3245 GCA_039936595.1 Ginsengibacter sp.
TTGGTATTGATAGCAACAGACTCTTTCAACAGACTTGCAAGTTTCGCTGGATATTCAATTTACAGGCCAAGGTAATGATGTCTCAAGTAAATAATCATAAATGAATGTATTAACCAGTCTCCGACTAACTTACACCATCTGGTAAATACAGAATCATTGCTTCATGAAATACGTGTAAATATAAAAATAAAGTGTTTATTTAAATGAAAAAACCAGTTGTTATTAACCATCCTTACCTGAAAGAAGTTTCTTGGCGTACCATGTAAAATTTTATTTACATTAAACCAAACCTGGATTTTCACAAACTGATTATTATAACTCTATTATCCATATAATATGCATAACTCTTTGGCTGCAAAGCCTCACCCCCAACCTCCTCTCTCAAGGGAGAGAGGCCTTAACTCTGACCTGTACAGTGTTTCAATGGAAGCAAAAGTTTAAGTATAAAAACAAAGGAATGGTAATTAAAAGACCTGAGTAATCAATACAGTCGTTCCTATTTTTAACTCACATGTGATCAATATAATCGCATAATAAAATAAACAATAATCAGCCACCTTCACAACTTAAAAAGATTACTTCTATTTTTGAAAAAAAATACGATGGCTAAATTAAAACTGCTGATTTTTATTTTATGTTATTCAACACTCCTTTTTTCATGTGGTGGTCAACAAAAAACAGGGCCCTATCCATTTAAAACAGCTAAAAATATTGAATGTAAAAATGGTGCCGTTGTTTCAGCAAGCGCTATTGCAAGCGATGTAGGTGTATCCATATTAAAGCAGGGTGGCAACGCAGTAGATGCAGCCATTGCCACTCAATTGGCATTGGCAGTAGTACACCCAAGTGCCGGTAATATTGGAGGAGGCGGTTTCACCGTGATCCATTTAAATAACGGGCAAAACATTTCCATTGATTACCGGGAAGTAGCTCCGGCTAAGGCGTACAGGGACATGTACCTTGACTCGAATGGAAATCCTCAAATGGATCTATCACAAAACAGTCCGCTCGCTTCCGGGGTACCAGGATCTGTGGCCGGGTTATTCGAGTGCATACAATATGCTAAACTACCCTTCAAAAAGTTGATTCAGCCCGCTATTGATCTTGCAGAAAATGGTTTCTTACTTGCACCCGGTGAAGCATCAGGATTGAATCACGCCAGGGAACAATTTATAAAGATGAATAAGATAGTTCCCGTTTTTGTAAGAAACAGTCCATGGAAGGTAGGAGATACCTTAATTCAAAAAGATCTTGCCCATACTTTAAAACTCATTAGAGATCTTGGCGCTAAAGGTTTTTATGAAGGAGAAACCGCGCGACTGATTGGACAGCAAATGAGGAGTGATGGCGGGATTATAAGCGCTGATGATTTAAAAAATTACAAAGCAAAAAACAGGAAGCCAATCGTTTTTGATTACAAAGGAAATACTGTGGTTACCATGCCATTACCAAGCAGCGGCGGCATAATCCTGGAGCAAATGCTGAAGATGAGCGCGATGGAGAATATAGATACCATGAAATATGGCACCATCGCTTCTGTACAGTTAATGACAGAAGTAGAAAGGCGTGCATTTGCAGACAGGGCCAAGTTTTTAGGCGATCCGGATTTTGCAAAAGTGCCTGTAAAAACATTGGTGAGTGATGAATATCTTAAAAAACGGATGGCCGATTATGATCCCACAAAGGCAGGTAACAGCAAAGATATCAAGGAAGGCAACATTCCTGAAAGCGAAGAGACTACTCATTTTAATGTACTGGACAAAGACGGCAATGCGGTTTCTGTTACTACCACATTGAATGGTAGCTATGGAAGTGGAATTATAGTGGCGGGCGCTGGCTTTTTATTAAACAACGAAATGGATGATTTTAGCGTAAAGCCAGGTGTGCCCAATATGTTTGGTGCAGTAGGCCAGGAAGCCAATGCCATAGCACCTGGTAAAAGAATGTTAAGCAGCATGACTCCCACCATTGTTCTCAAAGAGAACAAACCCTATATCATTGTGGGAACTCCAGGCGGCACTACCATCCCCACAAGTGTTTATCAAACCTTGGTGGATATTATTGATTTCAAAATGTCCCCACAAGATGCGGTCAACTTCCCTAAGTTTCATCATCAATGGTTGCCTGATACAATTTTTGTTGAAAAAGGTTTTGACAAAAAAGTAATAGAACAATTGAAAGCAATGGGCTACCAGGTAAGTGACAGAAATTCTATTGGCAGAACTGAGGTGATCATTGTAAATAAAAATAAAACTATTACTGCCGTGGCAGATCATAGAGGAGATGATGGTGCAGCGGGTTATTAAAACCAATCAATATAAAAATGCTTTAGTTCAGCCGTTTACTTTTTTACTTTACTAACTGAATCATTCATATTTAAAAGATCCGCTTCGGTAAGTATTCCTGATTTTTTATTTCTAAGGTTTTTAATTTCTTCCGGCTTAACACTTTTAAGGCCGTAAGAGAGCTTAGGATCTGCAGCTACAAATGAATTATGCAAATAATCCATAATGCCCGCGATCTCTTCGTCTGTGTATATCTCGCCAAAATTAGGCATCGTTCCATTTAACTTGTAGAGCTGGCCGTTTACATGAATAGGCCCTTGTAACCCATTTAAAATAATCATTCCCAATCTATTATTAGGACCGGATACATATTGTGATCCATTCAAAGGAGGAGCTACATATTGAATTCCTTCTCCATCAGCGCCATGACAGCCAGAGCAGGTGCTACGATAGATTACCAATCCTTTTTGCAATCCGGGAACAGGGATCTTTCTTTGTACAAAAATAGAATTCATCTTGTCCTCTTTTTTATTCCTGGCAGTCTGAGTTAACAGGCTGTCCATAATTTCACCCGGCTTTTTCCGATCATTTGATTTGATAGCATAAGATTTGAAATTCTCTTCCATCCCTTTCAGGCTACTTACCACTGCCTCCTGGAAAACACCATTATCCGGATAAGTATCTGACAATTTTACAAGCATCGGCAAAAATGTATCCTGGGAAGCAGCCACCCAGGGCCCCAAAGAAATGGCCAGATAAAGATTTATAACCGTGTCATTCCTGTTCATTAAATCTGTAACCAGTTTTTCCATTGGCTCGATATTACTAATGGAATCATACTTTTCCAACAACAGAAGCGCATGTGCCGTTAACATAGGTTTCCCGGAAGCGGCTACTTTTTCAAGGAAGTTAAAAGATAAGGCATTCAATCCCTCCAGGGTGCGTAGCGCATGTATAGAG
>JBDTIC010000143.1:0-19485 GCA_039936595.1 Ginsengibacter sp.
ATGACAAATACGTAATATTTACCAGTAAATAGAGCGTGATTATAATTAATAAACCGAACACAATACTTAGAGGCACATTTCGGTTTGGATTTTTAATTTCTCCACCGAGAAGACCAATAGAATTCCAGCCTTCATATGCCCAGAATGCCGCAAGCATCGCAGTAAATATTGCGCTGATCGTAACAGGCTGGCTATTTGTTGTAGCCATCGAAAATGAAGAATGGATATCGGCCTCCGGACTGGAAGCACCAAACACTATGATTGTTATGATGCCTGCCACAATCAAAATCAATAAAAAGGTGCTTAAGCCTGCACCAAGCTTAAGTCCTTTACTATTAACCCATGTAAGCAAGAGAATGATGACGATAGCAGTCAACTTAACATTAAATCCCTCAAAAGGATAAAATATACCTCCAAGTCGTATTTGTGCCCATGAAGAAAATACCTCGGGAAAATGAACAATACTATTCAACGACTGGGCGAACACATAAGCAATCGACGCAATTGCGGCGGATTTTATTGCTGCAAAATTAGACCATCCATAAAGGAATGAAAAGAAGCGGCTATAAATCTTTTTATAATAGACATATTCACCTCCTGTATCAGCGAGCATACTTGCTACTTCTGCATTACTCAAAGCCCCAAACATGGTAATAATACCACCCAGAGCCCAACACAGAAGAATCCAGCCAGGCGAATGTAATTCAGCAGCCATCGGTGCTACCTTTTTATAAATGCCGGAACCAATGATATTCCCCATTACAATTACAATTGCCAGGCGCAATCCAAGTGTGCGATTAAGTTGGGACGATATAGCCATAGATTTTAATAGCAGTCGGTTTAAAATTAAAAAAATACAACAATACCAATTTCCTGATAAAGGAGAAATAAAAATAGCAATCTTAATTCAGAATCCTGCGAAACAATTTATTTATTGATAAATCAATTAGAGCCAAAAAGAAAGAAACCAGATAGAATAGAAATGCTTTCTCTAAAATTTTGTCCTAAATACAAAAAAACTGCAGCCAGAGGTCAGTACTACTGATCAATAAGGAATCATAGCTCCCACCTCGTGCTGCAATAATTTACTTTTTATTAATTCAAACTACAAATTCAATGGCTTCATCTTCGGTACGAGTAATTGCATAATCACCCATGCAAGAAGATACGCTCCGGCACATACAGCAAACATGATATAATAAGCCACTTCTATTTTATCAATAGACCGGTAATATACAAACATATTTTTTTGAACTAAAAGTGAAAGAAGGATGCCACCTATGCCACCAAACATTCCACCAATACCTGTAACAGAAGCCGTGGCCGATTTTGGAAACATATCACTTACTGTGGTAAATATGTTAGCACTCCATGCCTGGTGCGCTGCCGCTGCGAGACCAATAATAAAAACTGCCAGCCACATGCTGACGCTACCAGCCACCTGTGCAAATAATATAGGCACCACCAAAATAGCAAAAATGAGCATGGATACCTTTCGCGCACGAAATACAGGCCATCCACTTTTTATCATTCTCAATGGTAGCCAGCCACCCCCAACACTACCAATAGTTGAAAGCATGTACACTACTGCTACCGGGATAGCAATTTGTGTAATGGTAAGATCGTACTGGCTTTCCAAAAAATCGGGTAACCAAAACAAATAAAACCACCAAACCGGATCAGTTAGAAACTAACCAATGGCAAACGCCCATGTTTGTTTATAGTGCAATAATTTTCCCCATGAAATTCTTGCCCCTGCAGCTTCCTGTTCCGCAGTTTCATCTTTATCACTGTGGATGTATTCATATTCAGCAACAGACAGACGTTTCTGCTTTTTAGGGACTTCGTAAAAAATGAACCACAATATGAGCCAGATAAATCCAATCAGGCCTGTGAGAATAAATGCCCATCTCCAACCCCAAGCTACCGCAATGAATGGTACAGTTAATGGTGCAATGATTGCACCGAGATTAGAACCTGAATTGAATATTCCTGTCGCTAATGCTCTTTCTTTTTTAGGGAACCATTCTGCTGTTGTTTTAATGGCTGCCGGAAAATTCCCTGCCTCTGTAAGTCCTAAAAAAGATCTAACGACAGCAAAGCCTAACACACTTGAAGCAAAAGCATGACATACGGCAGCGACACTCCACAAACCGGTAGAAAGTGCATAACCGATTTTTGTTCCCAGTTTATCAATGATACGGCCAGCACCCAACATTCCAAAGGAATAGAAAAGTTTAAATGCAATTTCAATATTTGCATAATCACCGTCATCCCAATGCATTTCATCTGACAAAACTGATTTCAATAAACTGATCACCTGCCTGTCCAGATAATTAACTGTGGTTGCAAAAAAAACAAGTGCACAAATCGTCCACCGATAATTCCCAATGGTTTTCTGCATAGCAATTAAGTTTTAATGAATTTATCTAAGTGATTTCAAAATATCCAATGCCTGTCTGGCGAGTTCTTCAATTTTTGCATAATCTCTTTGTTCGAGAAGCCGTTTACTAATCAGTTTGCTACCCATGCCAACGGCACACACACCGGCTTTCAACCATCCTGCAATATTTTCTTTATCCAGATCTACACCACCTGTAGGCATAAATAAAAGATCGGGAAATAAAGCTTTAATGGCGCTCATAAATTCAGGCCCCAAAATATTTCCCGGGAAAAGTTTGATCATTTTAGCACCTAATGTTTCCGCGCGTATGATTTCAGAAGGGGTCATACAGCCTGGCACCCAAAGCATATTATTTTCATCGGCAACTTTTGCAACATCTTCTACAAGTCCAGGGCAAATGATATAATCGGCGCCTGCGTCAATAAAGGCGCGGGCCGCTTCTCCATTCTTGATAGTGCCAATACCCAGATACATGCCCTTTAACTCAGTATCGCACAGGGGGCGCATTTTTTTAAAATTCTGTAGTGCCGCTTCGCCACGATTGGTGTATTCGACTGTTCTTACCCCAGCGTTATATAAAGCTCTTAAAACATCGATACTTACCTCTGTATCTTTATGAAAATAGAGTGGTAAAACTCCCTGGTCAGGAATTAATTTTAATAGAATTTCTTTTTTATTCATATCCGTTTTATTTTATAATTAAACAATGTTATTGGTTTTATATTATTAATCCATATTTTTTTACGCAATCGTTACCAAAACTTGGGAGTTTGAAAAATCAACGATTGAAGAACGACAAGTCTTCAAAAGTTTACGCAATTGTTACCATATTTTTTTTAATATTCTGTCTTAAATTTTTGTTCTTATAACAAATAAGAATGAGATTTGGACACTTTCAATATTTGCAAAATATAAATTATTATTCAAACCAAATTAATTAAAGATCATGGCAAAAAAAGTTGTTACACTGGGAGAAATAATGCTTCGCCTATCTACTCCGGATTTTAAAAGATTTGTACAGGCAGATAGTTTAGATGTAACCTATGGTGGAGGCGAGGCTAACGTAGCTGCAGCATTGTGCAATTACGGCTTACAAGGTGTTTTTGTTTCCAAAGTACCTGACAATGCAATAGGCCAATCTGCTATTAATCACCTACGCCGTTATGGCGTAGATACACAATTTGTAGCACGTGGTGGAAAAAGATTGGGTATCTATTTTTTAGAAACAGGAGCTTCTATGCGTGCATCACAGGTAATCTATGATCGTGCTGATGCAGCCATCGCAGAAGCTGAAATTTCAGATTTTGATTTTGATAAAATATTGGATGGAGCATCGTGGTTTCATACAACAGGTATTACACCTGCCTTGAGCGATCAAGCTGCCGCACTTACTGAGGCTGCATTGAAAGCTGCAAAAGCTAAAGGTATCACCACCAGTATCGATCTCAATTATAGAAAAAAACTATGGAGTAAAGAAAAAGCTAAAGAAGTAATGACGAGGCTTTGTCAATATGTGGATGTATGCATCGGTAATGAAGAGGATGCTGAAACAACATTAGGATTTAAAAGTAAAGGAACAGATGTTACCAAAGGCGAGTTGAATCTGGATGGCTACAAAGATGTTTTTCAGCAGATGAAAGAAAAATTTGGTTTTAAATACATCGCATCCACTCTGCGCGAAAGCCATAGTGCGTCTGATAACGGATGGAGTGCATTAGTTTATGATGGCAATGAATTTTATCATTCCAAACAATATGAAGTGCGCATTGTGGATCGTGTTGGTAGTGGCGATTCTTTCGCAAGCGGTTTTATTTACGGACTGGCTACCGAAATGAATTTAAAAGATGCAGCGGAATTTGGCGTAGCTGCTTCAGCCTTGAAACACACCATTCCGGGTGATATGAACCATGCCACACTTAGTGAGGTAAAAGGTTTGATGAAAGGTGATGCAAGTGGAAGGGTACAGAGGTAAGTGGTAAGCCATTAAGGTTTGCAGCCTGTGTCTTAAATATATTAAAATCTTATAGCGTTTGAATAATGAGATTATGTGTCGATGGCTATCGGTAATTGAATTACAAGTAACGCATTATGCGCGAGTTGTAAGTAGACAAATTCATTTTTTTCACATCACCTGCAATTTTAGAAATGAAGAAATCAACATACTCTTTACGTGATCGTATCTCATAATGTGTCATTGCGGATAACGAATTTTGTATTATTTTAAAATTGGAGTGTTTCGCTGTCTCAATTTCTTTTCTTCTTTCCACTAAATTAAAGGTGGGTATATTAAGCAAAACAGATATTTTCGCTGAATAGTCGACTTACCTTAAAAAGTATTGTCGACTTAATTGTTCAAAAAATTGGAAAGCCGATAAAGTCACATGCTACCCATTCCGGAAGCAATACTTTTTCCGCATGCGGATAGTAGTACACAAAGCCTGTTTCAAAATATTGGTACGCTCAAGATGTTGTATCGGCAGGCAAAACAGGACAGGAAATGACAGCATCGAACCTCTCATTCGTTTTTACTCAAAAAATCCAAATGAATGGTTTCCTATATATATTGCAATTCAGAGGATGAAATCTCATCATAGACAAGGCACCCCGATAAATCTGTCCATCCTATTTTCATATTTATCCGACAAAATAATGACTTTTAAATTGCTACCTTTGCGCCTCTAAAAAATTGAAGCAGCATGATAAGTGTAAATAATGTAACGCTGGCGTATGGTAAAAGAGTTTTGTTTGACGAAGTGAATCTCAACTTCGTAAAAGGAAACTGTTATGGAATTATTGGAGCCAACGGTGCAGGAAAATCTACTATTTTAAAAATTATCAGCGGTGAAATAGAACCCAATAAAGGTTCAGTAAGCATTACTCCAGGCGAACGAATGGCCGTACTAAGGCAGGATCAATTTGAGTTTGACGAAGTGACAGTATTGAATACGGTGATGATGGGCCATAAGAAAATGTGGGCCACGATGCTGGAAAAGGACGCTATTTACATGAAAGAAGATTTTAGCGAAGAAGATGGAATGAGAGCGGGACACCTTGAAGCAGAATTTGGCGAGATGGGAGGTTATACCGCAGAAAGTAATGCGGCCACCTTATTAAATGAATTGGGCGTGCCTGACGAACTGCATCAGATGGAGATGGAAGATGTGGCAGCCAACATGAAGGTACGCGTATTGCTGGCACAGGCGCTTTTCGGTAATCCGGATATTTTATTGCTGGATGAGCCTACCAACAACCTTGATGTAAGCACCATTAGCTGGCTGGAAAATTTTTTGGCAGATTATCAGAATATTGTTTTGGTAGTAAGTCATGACCGTCACTTTTTAGATGCGGTGTGCACGCACGTGGCGGATGTGGATAAGCAAAAGATCAAGATCTATACCGGCAATTATACGTTCTGGTACGAAAGCAGCCAGTTGGCAGCACGCCAGGCCACCGATAAGAATAAGAAAACGGAAGAAAAGAAGAAGGATCTTCTTGAATTCATTGCCCGTTTTAGCGCGAACGCTTCCAAGAGCAAACAAGCTACTTCACGTAAGAAGGCATTGGATAAATTGGTATTTGAAGACATTACACCCAGCAACAGGAAATATCCCGGTATTATTTTTAAACCGGAAAGAGATCCAGGCAATCAGATTCTAAATGTGCAAAAACTGTCGAAATCAATTGACGGAAGAGTTCTTTTTAATAATGTCAATTTTGATATCGTGAAAGGACAGAAGATTGCATTTCTTAGCCGGGATCCCGTTATTCTTACATCTTTTTTTGAAATCATCAATAACAGGATGAAGGCAGATAGAGGAGAATTTGAATGGGGAACCACTATAACCACAGCTTATTTGCCAAACGATAATTCCGAATTTTTTACAGGAAGGCTTACTTTGATGGATTGGCTGCGCCAATATGTGCCCGAACATTATACTGATGTGGATGAAGATTTTTTAAGAGGATTTTTGGGAAAGATGTTATTTAGCGGCGATGAAGTGAATAAGAAAACAAATGTACTCAGCGGTGGCGAAAAAGTAAGATGTATGATTAGCCGTATGATGCTGCAAAATCCAAATGTAGTGATGCTGGATGAACCTACCAACCACCTCGACCTTGAAAGCATTACCGCATTCAACGACGGTATGATTGCATTTCCCGGCATCTTATTAATGACTACCCACGATCACCAGTTTATGCAAACAACGACTAACCGTATTATAGAAATCACTCCTAAAGGAATTATTGATCGTCTGTGCAGCTATGACGAATACCTGGAAGATGAAAGAATTAAGGTGTTGCAGGAGGAGATGTATAATTGACAATTTTTCATTTCAATTGACGTAATTTATCTGAAAGTTAGATCCCGGCTTTCTTATCGTATAAAAAAGAACTAATTAGCTGCTTAATAAAGAAGTGATATTACTATCTTTATCCTCTATCTATATCTGGTTTGATTAATTTTAAAAGATGTAAAACAATAACATCGGCAAATAAATAAAAGAGACCTATAACCCAGCGCTATTATCTTAGATAAATGAAAAAAATAGTCTCCATCCTATTCCTGGTTATCCAAATCTTTCTGTGTCAGCAAAGTATACATGCTCAAAATAAAGACACCACTGCCCAATTACAAAACAGAGATAGCATCAACAGGAAAAACGATTCTCTGAATGCAGCTATCTTAAAAAAATACAACGAAAACCTCGCTGAAATAGAACAATACAGGATCGCAGATTCTATCACAAAAGCTAATCTGTTATTGCAAATTAATTCTTTAAAAACCACCGACAATTTAAAGAAAGACGAATTACAAAAACAATTAGGGGAATTAAAGAATAAAGAGGCAGTTCGTTTCGCAGAAAAGAAAGAACAAATTGACTCATTACGCCTTACAGCAAAAGCTTACCCGGTATTGGGATTTTTTAAAGACACCCTATTTTATATTTATAATAAATCCGGTAGCTTTTCTGCAGAAGACAGAGCGGATGCAATTAGTCAACGAATAAGGCCACTTTCGGAGTATTTCAGATTTGTACCTGACTCCATCAAGATCATAACTTCAGATGTCTCTACTGATCTAGTGTTTAAGCATAATATCATCATTAGTATTTCTGATGATGATGCACTCTGGAACAATGCAACAAGAAATGAATTAGCCATTAACTATCAAAAAATAATAGGTAATGAAGTATTAAAATACAGGTCGGCTATTAGCTTTAAAACTCTCGCAAAGGATGTCTCTCTCGCACTGTTAGTGATATTGATAGTCATCTTGCTTATTAAATACATAAGCAAACTATTCAGGTGGACAAAAGTAAAAATCTGGAAACAAAAAGGAAAACTGATCAAAGGAATACAAATAAGGAATTACACTTTGTTTGATGCAGGAAGCGAAGTAAGGGTGTTTCTGAATGCAAATAATGTATTGAAATGGTTGCTTATCATCCTGGTCATCTACCTGGCATTGCCGATCTTGTTTGGGATTTTCCCCTGGACCAAAAATTTCGCTGACGTCTTATTTGGATATATCTTAAACCCTGTAAAAAAAATAGCACGCGCGTTTTGGGATTTCTTGCCAAATCTTATCACCATATTAGTTATTGTTTTTGTGTTCCGTTATGCCGTCAGGGGCCTAAAATACCTGAAGAATGAAATAACCAGTGGAGTATTAAAAATTCCTGGGTTTTTCCCTGACTGGGCCAACCCTACTTACCAGATTATAAGAGTTTTGGTTTTTGCTTTTATGGTAGTGGTGATTTATCCTTATTTACCGGGCAGTGGCTCCCCGGTGTTTCAGGGTGTTTCCGTATTTTTAGGTTTTCTTTTTACATTCGGTTCTGCGGGGTCATTATCCAATATTATTTCCGGGCTAATACTGACTTACATGCGTTTATTTAAAATAGGCGACCGTGTAAAAATAGCTGATGTAACAGGAGATGTAATTGAGAAATCGCTTTTGGTAACCAGGATCAGAACTATTAAAAATGAAATCATATCCATACCCAATTCAACAGTGATGAGTAGCCACACTATTAATTACAGCAGCGATGCACCTGGACTTGGCTTGATAATAAACACAACAGTAACCATTGGCTATGACGTGCCCTGGAAGAAAATGTATGAAGCGTTGATTGAAGCAGCCTTACGAACTCAATATGTACTAGATGATCCCAAACCCTTTGTGCTTCAAACCGGGCTTGAAGATTTTTATGTAGCCTACCAGATCAATGCCTACATAAGAGAATCTAATAAGCAGGCAACTATTTATTCTGAACTTCATCAAAACATACAGGATGTCTGTAATGAAAAAGGAATAGAGATCATGTCTCCACACTACCGTGCAGCCCGTGATGGAAGCAATACCACCATCCCTGAAAGCTATCTGCCCAAAGATTACCAAGCGCCCGACTTTAATATAAAAATAAGAAAGGACGATGACCATTAGACAGAAATTATATATTATCATTTTTGGAACCGATACTAAGTCAGGAAGATTATTTGACGTTTACCTTCTATGGATCATTTTCTTAAGCGTAATAGCGGTTATGCTCGAAAGCGTTCCTGAAATTGGCAAAAAATACCATGAAGTTTTCTTTACAATAGAATGGATCATGACGATCCTTTTCACTATTGAATACGTGATAAGAATCTGGATTAGCCCAAAACCATTTCAATACTTATTGAGCTTTTGGGGATTGATAGATTTTCTTTCTATAGTCCCCACCTATTTAGGCCTGTTCGTGTTTGGCTATCATTACTTAATTATCGTTAGAATTTTCAGGTTATTGCGCGTGTTTCGTATTTTGAAACTGGCAAGATTTAATTCGGAAGCAGCCGTATTATCCGGCGCATTAAGAAGAAGCTTACATAAAATCAGTATTTTCTTACTGGCAGTCATTTCAACTGTTGTATTTCTTGGCACTATTATGTATGTTATTGAAGGAGGCGAAGAAGGTTTCACGAGCATTCCTCAAAGCATCTATTGGGCAATTGTAACTGTCACTACTGTTGGCTATGGCGACATGGTGCCTCATTCAGTGTTGGGTAAATTTATTTCTTCTATCGCTATGATAATCGGGTATGGAATTATAGCTGTGCCCACTGGTATCATCACCGTAGAAATGTCGAAGTCGGTATTAAAAACAAAAAAATGCATTAATTGTCATCATCAAAATGAATTATCATCGAAATTTTGTAACAATTGTGGAAATCCGGTTGAACAATTTTAAATGAAAGAATTTTTAGACTATACGCTTTTTAAAATTGGCAAGTATGAGCTTAAATTGATTTCCATACTATTGGTAATGCTGTTAATCATAGCAGTAAAAATTATTCTGTGGCTAATTAAGAAAAGTATTGATAGCGCTTCCCGCATCGAAATGTCAAAAAAATATTCGATTTACAATTTGATAAAATATGTAATTATCGTCTTTTCTTTCATTGCAGGTTTCCAGATAGTTGGGTTTAATTTCACGATATTACTTGGTGGTGCAGCGGCTCTTCTTGTTGGTGTCGGCCTGGGGCTACAAAATGTTTTCAGCGATTTTATTTCCGGCATCATTTTATTGGTAGAGTCTAAAATAAAAATAAATGATGTGGTTGAAGTTGACGGACTTCTATGCCGCGTTTCTGACATTAATCTCAGAACTACCACGGTGCTTGGCCGCGATGATAAGTATATCATTTTACCCAATACCATGTTAACGAAAAACCAAATCATTAACTGGACTTATGGAGAGATTGCTTCACGCTTTTATGTTTCTGTCGGTGTAGGCTATACTTCTGATATAGCACTGGTAAAAAAATTGTTGCAGGAAATTATTGACAATCAAGCCGGCGCTTTAAAATCACCTGTCCCTTTCATTCGGTTTGTGGATTTTGCAGATTCTTCTTTGTTGTTCTCAGTTTATTTCTGGTCCGAAGACGTGTATGGTGTGGAGAATATAAAAAGTGAAATACGAACCAAAATATTTGAAAAGTTTGGTGAACACAGTATTGATATTCCTTTACCGCAAAGAGTATTACACTTTAATAAATAAAGTATGCGTGAGGAAATTAAAAAGTTACTTTTCTACTCGGCAGAGAATTGTAGTTATCTTCATCATTATTGCAATTATTTAGATCGTTATCAAGGCATTACAAAAGAAGTTATTTTCAAAAATAAGAGTAATGATAACTTTTACCTCGCAAAAAAATTCGGAATCTTCACGGGTTATCTTTTAACCATACTATTAATTGCGGTTATTTACAGCGATAATCTTAGAGTGATTTCTGTTGCACGGGGAGTTGCCGAGCAGGTATTGCATTTGCTTTGCAGGGAGTAATTGTTTCTTTTGCAGGATAACTCGCTATTATGTTCGGAGACTTTTACAGCCAGGAGATAGGTTCAGTTAGGAGAGGTAAAGACTGACCATGCTACATTCCTGTTAGACGAAGAGTCGGGATTAATACTCATGATGGATAAATGACAAGCCCACATAAACCGGTTCTATTTTAATTGACACTATTAGCTCTCTCTTACCTCCAGTAACACAGCGCAATTTTAGCTTCTAAAAAGAAAATTCAGAACAGGGCATAATAAAGGATTATTGATTTATATTGCAAATAATCAATTAGCGATAAGCGGAAAACCCTAAGAGACAATTACCAATACCTATTATTTTTTATGACTATTACAATTATCATTATAATTTGCCTTTTACTTTTATTAGCTTATGTGTTTGACCTTACCTCAGCACGCACCAAGATTCCGGCAGTAATTCTTTTATTGATTTTGGGTTGGGCATGCAGGCAGGCAACTGATTTTTTTTCTTTCCAGGTTCCTGATCTATCAAGACTACTTCCTGTATTTGGTACAGTAGGGCTTATATTGATCGTACTTGAAGGCGCATTAGAACTGGATTTAAATAAATCGAAATTCCCACTGGTGCGGAAATCATTTTTTGGTGCTTTTATTTCTATGCTTGTCCTATCATTCTTGGCTGCTTATGCAATCTATTTTATTACAGGCACATCACTAATGGTTAGCCTGATTAATGTAATACCAATATGTGTCATCAGCAGTTCTGTTGCTATTTCAAGTGCAAGAAATCTTTCAAAGACTGACAAGGAATTTATAATCTATGAAAGTAGTTTATCGGATATCCTGGGAGTTGTATTTTTTAATTTTATCGCTTTGAATAGTACGATAAACGTTCAATCATTTTTGCATTTTGGATTCCAAATTATAATCATTTCAATAATTTCTTTAATTGCCACTATCGGGCTATCTTTTTTATTACGTACCATAGACCATCCCATTAAGCATGCACCTATTATTATTCTCATCATTTTAATCTATGCGCTATCAGAAATATATCATCTGCCGGCATTAATTTTCATCTTGTTTTTTGGACTTGTTTTAAACAACATTGATGAATTAAAGAGTTTTAAATGGATTAAAAGATTAAATCCTTACCAGTTTGAAAAAGAAGTAAATAAGTTTCGTGACATAGTAACTGAAGGGGCTTTTTTGGTCAGGGCATTCTTTTTTACACTTTTTGGCTTTTCTTTCGAAACAAGAGAAATCATCAACCTGGAAACATTAGGTTTCGCCGCCCTTATTTTTAGTCTGATTGTAATTGTAAGAATTATCATACTGAAGATTTCACGGCTTCCACTGTTTCCGCTTCTATTTGTGGCTCCCCGTGGATTAATTACTATTCTCTTATTTTTTGCCATACCTGTTGCTTATGCAATCCCCCTCGTGAACAAGTCATTGATCATCCAGGTAATTATTTTAACTGTTATATTTATGATGATTGGCTTAATAGTGACTGGGGGAAAAAAAGAAAAAAAGCCTCAGAATTACGAAATTACTGAGCCCGAAACCGCTAATACTATTAAGTCAGAAAACAATAAAGCGGAGTAAAAGGTTTAACGAATAAGTGAGAAGAAATGCCTCTTCCTGTAAATTTTAATTGATACATTTGCCGAAATTATTTTAAAAGTTAATCGTGTATCGGTTAACAAAAATCAACTTTATGAAAAGAGTATCATTTTTATTGTTTGCATTTATTTGTATGGCTGTAGCAGGGGCAAATGCACAAACCTACCAAACCGCAGTTGGCGCTAAATTCTACGCAGGTAGTGGTTCAGCCGGGGGCATCAACATCAGACATTCCACGGCAGAACACACTGCACTTGAGGGTTCGTTATTATTTTTTAGCGGCAGTTTAGGCTTAGAAGGCTTATACCAATACCAGGGACCTATCACCGGAGCTCCAGGTCTTGAATACTTTGTTGGCGGCGGTGGACTGCTGGGGTTTGGCACAGGCAGATACAACGACAACAGCACTCTATTTGCTTTGAGATTGACAGGTGGTATTGATTATAAATTTGAAGATGCTCCTGTTAGTGTTAGTTTAGGATTAGATCCGTTCTTTTATCTCGCGCCAAGCACCGGTTCGCATTTGAGTCTAGGCATTGGATTGCGATATGTAATTAAATAAATCAGATGAACTTATTAACTAAATTCCTGGTATTATACCGGGAATTTTAGTTTTAATTATGAAATGAATGAGAAAAAAAATAAATGCCTTTATTGATTTTTTTTATCCGCCTTTCAAAAAGATTTTTCCTCTACAAACATTTCGTTATGCCGTGTGCGGGTGTAGTAATATGCTCCTGGATATTTTTCTTTTTTATATCAGCTTTAATTTTATACTTAACCAGCAAATTGTACATATAGGTTTTATAACCTTAAAGCCCTATAATGCAGCACTGATAATGGCCTTTTGTGTTACATTTCCGCTGGGGTTTTTGCTGTCAAAATATATCGTGTTCAATTCTTCGTATCTAAGAGGCCATGTGCAATTATTCAGGTATATATTGATAGTTGCTATCAACCTTTTCCTAAATTATGCGATCATCAACGTAATGGTTCAATACTTTCACTTCTATCCCACCATTTCAAAAATATTTGCTACAGTTATCATCGTTACCTTTAGCTTCCTCTCGCAAAAACATTTTACCTTCAGAGTAAAAAAAAACCAGTTGTGAGCTATCTTGCTCATTTCTGAGCAGTAGCTAATAATTTAAGAACAGGAGCACACTTAAAATTAGATATATTTACGCCATGGAAGTGTCAATAGGGGAAGCCTTAAAAGAATTTTTAAAAAAAAGTAAGCTCAAAAGCGGTATTCAAGCCCTTCAGATAGAAGAAGCGTGGGAAAAGATTATGGGCAAGACAATTGCCAACTATACCGATAAAATTGAGGTTATCAATTCTACATTATTCATTTCCACTTCTGTCGCGCCATTAAAGAATGAATTGATCTTTCAAAAAGAAAAAATTATAGAAAGAGTAAATGAATCTTTAGGTGAAAAAGTGATCAAGGAAGTAGTGATCAAGTAAACTCTTAAATAATACAAACTCTGGTACAAGGCTTCCAATAGCAACTTATTTTAATTTTACTCTTGGGTCAATAATACCGTAAAGTACGTCTGCCAATATATTGATCAACACAAAAATAGTGGCCGCAAAAAGTACAGAGCCCATTACTACCGGGTAGTCTAATTTTTCCAACGCATCTACGGTTACTTTTCCAATTCCTTTCCAGCCAAAAATGTACTCCACAAAAAAAGCGCCAGCCAGCAATTCGGCAATCCATCCTGTAATAACCGTCAATACCGGGTTTATCGCGTTCCTCAATGCATGCCGAACTACGACTTGTCTTTTACTGAGTCCTTTCGCATAAGCGGTTCTTATATAATCCTGGTTGAGCGTATCCAACATAGAACTTCTTGTTAGTTGTGTGATGATGGACAATGGCCTGATACCAAGCGTAAAGGCAGGAAGAATCAAGTTTTGCAAAGTGAGGTATCGTTTACCCGTAACCTGGTCGATATTAAACCAGCTACCCGTAAGTGACAATCCGGTATAATCATGCAGGACCAACCCAAACAGGTAAGCGATTACAATCGCCATAAAAAATGAAGGAGCAGAAATGCCAATAACACTTGCCAGCAAAGAAGAAGTGTCCATCCACGTATTTTGTTTTACTGCCGCGAGAATACCCAATGAAATACCAATCACAATGGCAAAAAACATGGCGGCACATGCCAGCATCAATGTGCCGGGTAATGCTTCCATTAATACTTCAGTCACAGGTTTTTTGGTCTGGTAACTTCGTCGCAAATAGGGAATTTTTAGCCCGATTTTTTCATGGCCACCAATGAAAAATCCATGAAGTTCTTTCTCTTTTATTTCTTTAGCCGAATGAATTGCAATGGGTGAAATATCATTTACGTAAAAAATGAATTGTTTCCATTTGGGTTGATCCAAATAGAGTTCTTTACGGATATTATCCATGGTCTGTTTATCTCCGGTTTGACCTAAGACCATTCGCGCGGGATCACCAAATGCCTGAAAGATAAAAAATACAACCACCACTACACCGGCTAACACCAGTATCCCATAAGCGAGTCTTTTTATGAGAAGTTGGAACATGTATAATATTGTATCGAGCCACAAGGAAAAAAACGAGCGCTATTATTCTTTCAAAGCACCTCTCAAATCGGCCTTTCCCCATTTGTTTTTAATAACCGGCCCCTTCATTAAATACAATTCAGGATTGGTTCTGGCCGCTGTTTTAAACGACGTGGCGTCAAGACTGAAAACAGGAATGTTGAAGTTATTCAACTTATTAAAAAATTGATCAGCTTTAACTATCTCAGGCGTTATCACATATAAAACCCAATTGTTCTTTTTTGCGTGAGTATATATATTCGTAAAATCATCAAGCCAGCCATCTGTCTTAGATAAGTTCTTTACAAAAAACAAATAGTATGCTGCATCCAGGCTTAAAACGGCATCTGTAGTATCATTGCCAGAGAGTGTGGTAAGATAAAAATCCTTTATAGGAGGTTCGTTGTTTCTTCCCTTCTCTATAATAAAATCTTCCCGGCTCACAAATTTCCACGTAGAGTCAGGAAGATCTTTGACCGTAAAATTTTGGTTCACCCCATCTTTTTCATACACAAACCGATATTCCTTTTTATCGGGAACTGCATCGGCAGGCATTTTCCTTAGTTGTAAAATATTCCCTCCTTTTTTAAATGGCAGACAATCAACAGAAGGTAAATGTCTCATTACATGCCATTGATAAAACAATACCAGTATGCAGGAAAGAATTAAGATAAAAATATCGATACCATGGTTAAATACTGGTACAATATATTTTTTACCAAAAAATAAAATAAGAACCAATGCCAATAAAACCAGGTCTTTGACAAAAGATTGCATCGACGATAAAGGGATACAATCACCGAAGCAACCGCAGGTGGCGATCTTGCCGGAGAGGGCTGCATAGCCTGTTAAAAATCCAAAGAAAACAATTAATAACAAAAGAAGCCACGTGAAAAATTTCTTCCATATTCCCAAAAGAATGCCGACACCCACAATGATCTCTAATGTGATCATAATTATTGAGAAGGGAAGAGCGTAGGTACTAAGCCCTTGCATAAATGTAGTCAACGATGCATTTGCAGACCATACTTCAAAAAATTCCTGCATTTTATATGCCAGCCCATGGGGATCATTGGCCTTGATAAGTCCTGAGAAGATAAAAAGTATCCCTACAATAATCCTGGAAATATTTACTAAAATTTTCATGCCTGTTCTATTTTTAATAGTAGCAAATTAATCAATCAATATAAGAGCAAAAGCTGCATAATTTAAAATATCATAAAAGTTAGCATCAATACCCTCACTGATCAATGTCTTTCCTTCATTTTGTATGATCTGCTTTATTCGAAGTATCTTAGCGAGAATCAGATCAGCGAAACTTTCCTGGCTCATGTCCCTCCACGCTTCACCATAATCATGGTTTTTATTTTGCATCAATTCTTTCGCGCCTGCAATTTTATTATCATAAAGAGCTAACACTTTTTCAATCGGTAAATCCTCATCAAGGTCATCATCGCCATTAACCGACATGCTTATTTGTATTAAACCGATAACAGCGTAATTTAATATACCTCTAAACTCGTCTTTAATATTGTCTTCTATTTTTTGGCTTCCTTTTTCCTGGATGTTTCTTATTCTTTTCGCTTTTATATATATCTGGTCAGCAATGGAAATAGTACGATACACACGCCACGAAGTTCCATAATCATTTGTCTTCTTTAGAAATATTTGCCTGCATTCATTTACTACATTATCGTATTGCAGATCCGTATTAACTTGCATCATATAGTCGCCAAATTTAAACTTAAATACATAATGTTTTCATTGAATTGTAAAGGGAAGCTGCTTTTTATTGATAAGCCTTTATTGATGGGCATTCTGAATATTACTGATGATTCATTTTATCCGGGAAGCAGGTTCGTAAATATGGAATCAATCAAAAATAAAGCAATTCAAATGTTGGAAGAAGGGGCTCACATTTTGGATATTGGAGCACAAAGCACCAGGCCGGAAAGCAAACGCATGACTGCTGATGATGAATTGAAAAAACTATTGCCTGTTATCGAAATGCTAACTGGCCTATTTTCAGAAATAGTTATTTCCGTGGATACTTACCATTCCCGGGTTGCAAAAGAAACTGTACAGGCAGGGGCTTCTATCATTAATGATATTAGCGGTGGCGAAATGGATAGAGAAATGATTCCGACAGTAGCTGCGCTAAAGGCTCCCTACATTTGTATGCATATGAAAGGAGTGCCAGAAACTATGCAGAGTCAAACCCATTATGAGAATGTAACCAGGCAAGTACTTGATTTTTTTATTAAAAAAGTGGATGAATGTAAACAGGCAGGAATCAATGATGTGATCATTGACCCAGGTTTTGGCTTTGGCAAAAATATTACTCAAAATTTCATGTTACTAAAAAACCTAAATATATTTCAAATGCTTGAAAAGCCTATATTAGCGGGCATTTCAAGAAAATCCACCATTTATAAAACATTAAAAATACCGGTGGAAGATTCTTTGAATGGCACTACCGTATTAAATACGATTGCTTTATTGAATGGCGCATCCATATTGAGGGTACACGATATAAAAGAAGCCTTGGAAGCGGTTAAGTTGATCGGAGCATACTCCGGTGCTACCTGACAAATTGAAATCAAACAAAATTAAAGCAGCGAATAACAGGATACACAGAGTTAACCTATTTATCTCATCTGCAAAAATCCTTATTTAATTAACATCCATACACGCGTCCGACTGTAAAATGATTACAGACCAAGATACTTTCTATTTAATATAGTTACTATGATAAGAAGTAGAACAGTCAAGATTGCATATCCCTATCCATATAGGAAGCGCCACGAGTAAGACGGCCAGAAAAAGTATTACTGGTGGAATCCTTGTTTAAAGAACCTTTATTGTGAAATATCCTTACTCGACTCTCATAATAAAAAAATTAAACTAACATTGCACCTCAGAGAAAAATCATCTTCATCCTGCAACCTTAATTGAATTATGAAATATTACAAAATAAACGGTTTTCTTGCATGTACATTGCTTGTGATAAGTTGTTTTTTGCCCTGGGCATATTATCCTGACCTGCATACTTCTTTCACAGGATTTTATTCGGAACAAAGCATATATGGCAAGCCTGGTAAGGTTTTTATTTTTTTTGCGGTGTGTTGTGCTGCATTTATATTTATTAATAAAGTGTGGGCCAAAAGGGTCTGTATATTTTTTGCTGCATTCAATACAGGATACCTCATTAAGACCTATATTTTATATACGTCTTGTTATAATACGATCTGTCCGCAAAAACAATATGGCTTGTATCTGCTGATAATAAGCAGCGCGGCTCTGATGGTTATATCTATTTTGCCAGACCTGAAATTGAAGGACGAACCGGAAGAAGAACTCTTACCGGAATAAGTAACACGTTTATTCAAACAATTCGGCCTTATTCTTTGGTCTTCTTTCTTCAAGCCATTTGAATGTTTTCAGTTGTCTTTGATCTTCGGGGATCTGGCCCATCGGGTACATCTTTCCCTGTATCTGGTTAATAAACAAAACTTTTAAGATGTCATCATTTTTAAAATAAATATCTATCACGTCACCGGTAGCGCGGTTCATGCCAATGTAAGCGCTATCCTCATCCTGCATGTAATAAATACTCTCAGACTGGGAACCCTTTACTCTCATATAATCAATCTTCCCGTCTATAAAATAGGCGTTTATCGTTTTACCTGACATCTGGTTAAAAAATCCTTCCTTCGTTTTATTTACTATCAGCCCGCTTTCAAAAACATACAATCTTTTAGGCTCTTTCTTTTCTGTATAGAGGAAAATAGTATCTCCGGCGATTTGTGAATGTCCACTCCACACTACGGGATCATAATACAGCCTGAAAACAGAATCTTTGGAGGAAATGAACATGCTGTCACAAACGCTTTGCAATGAATCATTGAATATTTTTACATGATGAAAGGCGAGAAAATATCTTATCGCAGTATCAGATTTGTTGGCAGAATCCTTGGAACCTGCTGCCTCATTCTTCAGGCTATGTAGAACATCTTTTGTTTTCTCTGCTTTTATAGAATCTACGGAAGAAGAATCCATTGACGAACGGCTCTTTACTGATAAAGAGTCTTCACCGGGCGATAAGCGTTCTTTGAGCTTTGTGAGTGTATCCTTTATTACCGGCTTATTTTTCACTAATACAGAATCCGCTTGCTGCCTTTTAACCTGCTGTTCTTTTTGAATCTCAGCTTTTTTCCTTAGCCTCCTGTTATTACGTGCTTTTGGTTGGGTAACAGGCTGCGACGTATCACGCGCGGGTATTACAATCTTTTCTTTTTCCTGTTTGTTCAGTTCACTAACAGATGGTGATATTCTGGACGTATCAGTTAAAGAAAACTTAGTTTTTGCTTTGATATTTTCTTCCTGTAATATAGCCCAGGTTTTATAAAGCGAATCTCCGGAGATAGTTTGCTTAACTTTCTCATTCTCTTTCACATTCACATTGATGGTGCTGTCTTTGTGTAACACCTGGTTACTATTATTTACAAACGTAGTAAACCCTGAAAAAATAGTATCTGCAGCCACATAAGTACTGTCATCTTTTTGCTTA
>JBDTIC010000144.1:0-3711 GCA_039936595.1 Ginsengibacter sp.
CTAATAATTTTATATCAGGTTCGTCCAACCAATGCTCACCACCATCAGAAATCTGATGTACAAGTGTGCTATTTATAGAGGTGCCTTTAGTTCCAACTATTTTTTGCCAACCAGTATGAATATTGGGTGAGCTTGTATCATGATCCAAGGTTATAGTTTGCCCCCTTTGGGTACGGATTATACTAATATTCATATTGCCACTGTATTTTGCATAAGCGTACGGCTCAAAAAAGTTGTCGTCTGCAGCCAGAGCCCTGGCAGTTTTCCCCAGTGTAAAATCGTCACTGGACATTGACACCATATAATCCAACTTATTACCCCGATTGATATCCATTATTTGGCAAATTGGCCCTACGCCATGAGTAGGATATAAATCCCCGTTGCGTCTGGCATTCTGTCTTAAGCGCCACATCTCCCAATATTGATTCTTATTAAAGAGATAACGCAATGTCAGGTGATGAACATATCCACCTTGCCCATGTACTATATCGCCATAAAAGCCTTTTCTGGCCATATTGAGAGTGAGAAGAGAAGAAAAACAATCATTTTCAAGCATCCTGCAGTGTTTACGGGTCCGCTCCGAAGTTTCTACAAGTTGCCAGCATTCCTCAAGCGTAACGGCAGCAGGGACTTCTACACACACATGCTTTCCATGCTCCATTGAATACACTGCCATGGGAGTATGCATATCCCATGGTGTAGCAATGAACACTACATCAATATCATTTCGGTCACACAATTCCTTCCACGCTTCTGAATGGGTTGTATAAACGCCAGGATTATGACGAGAACCTTCCAAAAGTTTCTTCGCTTTATTGGCAAATTCTGGCCTTATGTCACACAGTGCTTTAATTTCTACTCCCTCCATCTTAGCTAAGATTCGTAAGTGTTCGGGGCCTCTGTCTCCTAAACCAATAATACCAATACGAACAGTATTTAACTTAGGAGCAGCATAACCACACATATTGAATAATTGTGTATGAGGCGCTTTGATAAAACGATTTACAATAGATTTATAATGATTACTCTTCTCAGAAGCAAATCCACTTAGAATTCCGCCACCAGCCACACTAAGGCTGGTAAGACCTGTAAGCTTTAAGAAATTTTTACGATTATTTGTCATGCTTTATTATTTTTAAGGTATCTCGATGAAAGATAAATACTCCGTTCGGGTTATTCAAAAATTTCATAACTTTAAATTTGAAAGTTAAATAAATGTAATGTCCTCCCTCAAGGAAATTACGATAACGCAGTTTTCTGTTTTTGACTTTTGCCTGGGAATGCTGTCAGCATTCCCTTTTTATTAAGTTCCCTCATTTAGGTCACCCGCTGTTGTAATTAATAAATATAAATATCCTTCTTCATGATCTTATAATTAAATTTTTTTGTCAATTGCAATGCGTTCAGCCCCTCGTCGATCGCTTCTTCTTTAAAAATTGCTGTGAAACGATAATCCTTTAGCCTCCCATTGGAGAAACGGATGATGACGGCGAACTTACGCTCCATGCCTGTTGCCAGGTTGGCAAAACTCTCATCCTGGAAAACCAATTTATTATCTTACTATTTTCGCCACTACTTTGTATTTTGATCCTTCTTTTATAAGGTTCAAAATTATTTTACAATGAGGTGATAAAGAATTGACAGCCTGATCCATTTTTAAAAAAGAAGCTCTCTCATTTCCAATCCCTTTTCGGGGTCATTTGGACCAGAGCATGAACATCTCCCCTCCTCAAGATAAGTCACGCGGTAGTTTGAGAATTGTTTGATATGATGCAGGGACTGATTTTTAACTGCAATAAGGAGGTAGGTTTCCAGGTTTTTAATGTGATTTAAGACTTTTCTTTTCATCCACCAATTCATGAAAATATCAGACATAATCTCCCCTGCTGATTCTTTGTGCTTTATATAATACATGCAGTAGTTAAGCAATCGCTGTTAAAATAGAGTAAACAATTTTTCAAATGAATGCTGGTTTTCGTTCTGGAAACAATTTTTAAAAGTTGGGGGGAGATGCTGCTTTTCTACTTTCAATGATCAGTTTAAGCGGCCGATAGATGAATAAGTTTTTTAGCTGGTAAGCCTCAATTGCATCATCAATATTGTCAAAATAAAAATGAAATGGGCATTGATTATTTTTTACTCTGAGAGTAGTTGTAACAAAGATGACAAAAATTATTTGAAAAGCGCTGCATGGAAAAACCCCGGCACTTATCAGGTGGATACTATTTTGGAAGTGAAAAAAATTAACCGAGATTTTGGCGGATATGATTAATTTGTGTAGCAAATAAACAACACCAAACAACAGAACTGCAATATTGGTCACCATGTATTTGTTGGTTAGTATTTTTTGAATTTCAAAAATAAAATTTTAAATGTATGCACAGTTATCAATTTCAACTTTTGTTCCTTTCTTTACTAATGGCAGTTTATGCAGATGCGCAAACAGTTGACGCCACCTATGCGGAAAAATTAGGGTATCCCAAAGGTGCTAAGGTATTGATAATTCATGTTGATGATGCAGGTATGAGCCACGATTCCAATGTAGGCGCTATTGAGGCGCTTACCAAGGGCGCTGCTAACTCTACAAGTGTGATGATGCCTTGCCCATGGGTACCGGAATTTGTTCATTTTTTAAAGCAACATCCCGAGGTTGATGCTGGATTGCATCTTACTTTAACTTCAGAATGGAAGGAATACAGGTGGGGGCCATTATCCGGAAAGCCGACGACACCGGGACTTGTGGACGAAGAAGGAAATATGTGGCGGTCAAATACGAACGTAGTAAAGCACGCTTCAGCGGATGAAGTTGAAAAAGAGATAAGGGCGCAGCTTGACAGGGCGCGTACGATGGGTTTTGAGCCAACACACCTGGATTCGCACATGGGGACTTTATTTGATTCACCCGAATTTCTTAAAAGATATATGAAGGTGGGGATGGAAAATCACATCCCTATTATGTTGCCCGGTGGCCATGATAAATTGATCCGTGAAGATCTGAACAGGCCTGATGCTGAAGAACTGGTAAAACAAATGCGTAGCATGGGAACTATGTTATGGAATGCAGGTTTGCCTGTATTAGACGACCTGCATAATTTCAGTTATGAATGGAAGATACCAGATAACATTGCCAATGATGATGACAAACTTCGTGATTTTAAAACTGAAAAGTATATAGCCGCATTAAAATTATTGCAACCTGGCGTTACGATGATGATCATGCACTGTACGGATCCTTCTGAAACTTTTCAACATATATCAGACAGTGGGCCGTTGAGAAAAGCAGATCTCCTGGCCATGCTTAATCCTAAATTTAAGCAAGCTCTAAAAGATAATGGAATTGTTCTTACCACCTGGAGAGAACTGATGGAAAGAAGAAAGAAGGTTAAGTGAGGCGGGTCTTAGTTTTTAGCCTTGAGAAATGCGAAATTCTTTCTTCGGATCTTGAAACTCTTTCTTCCGTTTGGGGGACAAATAACAAAAAACATCTGCTTAAACTGAAAGCCAGCCCTTAAGAGGTGACACCTTTTGAAAAGGTGTCACCTCTCCGAAGATTCATAGAACATCACTATTTTATTGCTTGCGGAAGTTTACCAATCGGATTTTACTAACGACAATCTAAAAAGTGTAATGATCAGTAATTGAAAGCTAATTCTAGTTTTTTTGTACTATTGCGTATTATAGCAATAATACTAAGAGTCAGTTGTAATAATA
>JBDTIC010000145.1:0-10246 GCA_039936595.1 Ginsengibacter sp.
GATAACAACAAGATGGGTACAGTTAATACCAATACCAAGTAAAATCGCTTTTTAAAATCTGCAATCATCATGGCATGATGGTTATGCCCTGCATGGTCCATTGGCGGTTTGGCACCGTTTGGCATTGCATCATGTTCCATTTTAGAATGCTCCATTTACTATAGTTTATTTTCAAATATTCAGACAGACATACTCTTAGTGATTCTTTAGCCGTCCAATAATTGTATCGATGGAAGACTTCAATTTATCAATCGCACTATTAACAGCCTGGTCGTAAGTATTGGCTAATGCTGATACCGCAATGGGTTGCCTTCCTTTCATCCTTGCTTCAATCAGGCACTTTTTATCATCCTGCGAATCTTTATTTCCGTCCTCATCAGAAAGATGTACTTCAAGCCTGGTAATATGCTCGTCAAACCTGCTTAATTCTTCCGTCAATAAAGCTTCCAACTGGTTATCGTATGCCTCATGCACGCTTACATTTTTGTCTGTATTAATTTGTATTGTCATAGTTTGTATTTTATGTTTGTTATTTATGTATTTAAATGTTACCCGGAATATCCGACCCGTGGATCTTTTATTTTATTATTGTAAATAACACTGGTTATTTGATCGGAAGGATTTTGCTATTTATTTAAAAATATTGCAAACCGATTCCGTTTATTAAAATTGTATTTTAATCTATATTGTTTGCTACTCTATCTTAATAGATTCTTTTAACTGCTATTATTCACTTTCGTTTACGGGACCAGCTAATCCACCATGCTATTAATATAACAACCACAAGTATAAAAATCCACCAGCCTCCGTGCATTCCCCGGAAATAATATTATTCATTATTGTGCATCATAATTGTATTTTTTAAAAGTCTAAAACAGGGTAGTGAACAATAAGATTAATGCATCATGCCGTGCATATGGTTCATGCCATTCATCATGTTATCACCCATCCTATTCTGCATCATTTGCATCATTTGCGGATTACCTCTCATGGTTTTAATCATTCCGGACATCATGCTGGAGTCACCCTTAGCTGTTTCCATCATGGCTGATAGCATACTCTGCATCATGCCTGGGTTATTTTTAAGCATATTCATCATTGAACTTTGGTTGCCCATCGTCATCATTTGATGTTGCTGCAACATCCCCATGCCATTTTTGCTATGCATCATTGCTCCTATCATTTCGTTCGACATGGTGCTATCGTTAGCAATTTCACCCATGATTTCATTTCTTGTTTCCTTGTTTGAAAGGCCTTTTACCTGGGCTGATGAGGACTGGCAGGATGGGAATAACGCTAATAAAGTGATTGCCAAGGCCATTGTTTGTAGTGTTTTCATTATATTTCTTTTTAGTTATGAAGTGATTTTATCAATATAGAAAGGTACGCTCCTTAGCCTATTTTTTATTACACAATTACTGATAATAGTTACATCATTCACACATTGATTTTCGATTTTATTTTAGGTCAAACCTTCACCTTTAGTTGAGTAATTCAAAACATCGCAAACCATTTTTGCGATCATCAGCTCTTCATTTGTTTTAATAACACGAACCATCACTTTACTTGTCTCAGTAGAAATAACAGGTTCATTATTCATATTTCTTATTTCATCTAATTCAATTCCTAAGAATTCAAGGCTATCGCATATTTTACTTCTTACTTCAGGCGAATGTTCTCCAATACCACCTGAGAATACCAATACATCTGCACCTCCGAGTGCCGCAACAAATGAGCCAATCCATTTTTTAGTTTGATAACAAAATAATTCAATGGCTTCCTTAGCATGGTTGTCTGTGTCTTCAATTTTCATGAGTTCCCGCATATCAGAATTTGTTTCTGATATACCCAACAAGCCAGATTCATGATTGATCAAATGATTAAATTCTTTTGGAGTAAGTTTTTCATGTTGCATTAAATACCATGCAACTCCGGGGTCCAGATCACCGGTTCGTGTGCCCATGGGCAATCCGGATGTAGGGGTGAACCCCATGCTGGTGTCCATACTTTTACCCTCTTTTACTGCTGCAAGGCTTGCACCGCTGCCGAGATGTGCTAAAATTATTTTGCCTCCTGCAGCTTTTTCTCCGGCTACCTGTTTAAGTTCGTGCATCAGGTAAGCATACGAAAGTCCGTGAAAACCATATCGCTGAATTCCCATTTCATAATAGCGATGGGGTATAGATAATAACTTGGCAACTACCGGCATGGAAGTATGAAACGATGTATCAAAACAGACTATTTGTTTTAATTCCGGATAACGTTTCTTAAATACTTCTATCAATTTAATTTCTTCCGGTAAATGCTCCGGGTCAAAGGCGCTGATCTTCTTTAGTTCACTCAACAGATCATCTGTGACTAATTCTGGTTCAGTATGTTGCATACCATGGACAATGCGATGCCCTATTGCTGAAACTGTAGCAAGATACTGCTGCTTCTCCAGCCAGTCAATTAAATGATTTGCAGCCTGATCATGATCAGACGCTTCGATATCTAAACTACTTTTTTGTTGATTTACAACATTATTAAAATGGAGTTTTGCTTTTTCGGTTCCAATTTTTTCTATCTCTCCCCTAAACAATTGCTCCAGTGGATCATCAATTTTGTATAAAGAAAATTTAATACTGGACGAGCCTCCGTTAATGGTTAATATGCAATTGTCGTTATTCATATTTGGTGTTTTATTGTTTGATTGTAAGTCCCAAATCTGATAACGCTTTGGATGTGGACAGATAATCTGTATGATGAATACTGGTGATACCCATGTCTGCAGCAACATCTGTGAACATTTGCACATCGTCTATAGATACTATTTCATCTACTGGCACCTGGGCGCCATCAAGAGCCAGGCGGAAAATAGCTGCATCTGGTTTTCTTAGATGAACATAACAGGAGGACACAAAAAAGTCAAATATTTCATTCAATTTAAAAGTGTTTATCCTGTAAGTATTTAATTCTCTTGCTTCGTTGCTAACCGCAATAATTTTTAGCCCATATTGCCATTTTATTTTCTTTATAAGGGCGATCATTTCCAAATCAGGAGTAGTTAAAGAGAACATGAAATCTTTAAACTGGTCGGATGTAAAGTCCCGATTGTGATAGAATACCACCCTGTCAAGATATTCATCGAGTGTTATCCTCCCTTCTTCATAGGTAACAAACATTAGGCTATGCCGCGCTTCCATTTCATCCGCGTCCAGGTGAAAATGCTCAGCAGTCTGTTGCCTGAATGCGCGGCCCCATCCGTTTGAAAGTAACACGCCGCCGATGTCAAGGAATAATGTGGTGATCTTATTTTTATATTGCATTTTTCTTTTTTAATAATTAATCATCATCAGTGCTGCCAAAGGATAAGGTTGTCTTCCAAAGGCACAGATACATTTTCATAATTTGGAATGATACAGGCGGTGTAATCGCTTACAGACCTTGATCCATCGGTGTGCGCAACATATTCATTAATGCCATTAGCGAAAGCAACATGATTCATTTTTATTTTAACAGGAGCATCACCATTCATTCCATTTGTATATAACTCTACCGAAACAAAATCCGGATTCAATCCATTCAGTTTTACCTGCACATGAAAGAGATGCCTATTGTCTTTATCTTCACTATGCACGTCGCCGAATTGTACATGATCCCATTTCTGTAGAAGCTCCTCATGCGTATGCGTTATCTTCATTCCTGCAGCGCCTTTTTCTGCGGATCTTTTTTTATAGTTATCAGCAGCGGGCAGGTAATAGTTTTCAGTGTATTCCCTGACTGCCCTGTTAGTAGAAAAATGGGGCGTTAGTATCGCCATACTTTTCCGCATCCTGTTTATCCATTTTTCGGGGATATCTTTTTCATTGCGGTTATAAAATTCAGGAACTACCTGATTTTCCAATAGATTGTATAAGTCTTCCGCTTCTTTTGCATCCCAGGCCGGGTCTTCGCCATGTTCCTTCCCATCTCCTAAAGCCCAACCTACATCAGGTGTGTACGCTTCCGCCCACCAACCATCCAGTTCGGATAAATTAATTCCACCATTAACCAGCACTTTCATCCCACTGGTTCCGGAAGCTTCCCAGGGGCGTCTCGGTGTATTGATCCAAACATCTGCTCCCTGCACCATGTGCCTTGTAAGCAATACATCATAATCACTCAGGAAAACAACATGATTATATAAATTATGCTTTTGAATAAAATGGATCCATTGCCTGATCAATGCCTTTCCTGATTCGTCGAATGGTGGGGCCTTGCCGGCGATAACTAACTGAACCGGATGTTCGTGGTTTGTAAGAATGCGCACAAATCGTTCTTCATCATGTAACAAAAGATCAGGCCTTTTATAAGGAACAAACCGGCGGGCGAAACCCAGGGTTAAAGTATTGGGATTAAATACATGTTTTGCGGCCTCAATAAATTCGGATGATTGGCCCGCAACTTCTGATTGTGCTGAAAATCTTTTCCGGATAAAATCCACTAGTTCGTTGCGGCAATCATTGCGCATTTGCCAGAGCGTTTCATCTTCTATCTTATTAATATCCTGTTCTAAAGTTTCTAATTCACCTTTCCACCTGTTTTTCCCGCAGGCTTCCGTCCATAATTTATCAGCAAATACACTATCCCAACTTGGCATGTGCACACCATTGGTTACATGGCCGATTGGAATTTCGTTTAGGGGTTGCCTTGGGAACAGGATGCTGAATAGATGCCTGCTGACCTTTTCGTGTAAACGGCTTACGCCATTCACAGCACCGCTGCCCCGAATAGCCAGGTAAGCCATGTTAAAACTCTCCGATGTGTCAAACGGATTGACGCGGCCGAGAGCCATCATGTTATTGAATTCGATTCCCAATTCATTTTTTGCATAGTCGCCAAGGTATTGCCACATCAGTGACGGACTAAAATGGTCAAAACCTGCAGCAACGGCCGTGTGCGTAGTAAATAAATTTCCCGCACGGGTAACGGCCAATGCGGCTTCAAAGGAAATCCCATTTTCTTTCATGAAACTGGAGGCACGTTCCAGTGTTAGAAATGCGGCATGGCCTTCATTCATGTGACATACTTCGGGCTGAGTTCCCAATGCCTGAAGCAATTTCCAGCCACCTATGCCTAAAAGGATTTCCTGTTTGATTCGCATCTCGGGGCCACCACCATATAGTTCACTGGTTATTTCCCGGTGTTCAGGCAAATTCATCACATCGTTGCTGTCGAGCAGGTATAGTTTTACCCTTCCTACCTGTACCTGCCAGGTACGCAGCCAAACGGTATAACCCGCTAATGATATTTTTACTCTTAACCATTCTCCGTTGGGTAAACGAAGCGGCGTAACGGGCAACTGTCCCGGATCAGTAAATGGAAACATAGCTTGCTGATTACCATTTGCATCTATTTTCTGCCGAAAATAGCCCTGCTGGTATAGTAATCCGACAGCAACAACCGGTAATCCAAGATCACTGGCTGATTTTAACTGGTCGCCGGCCACATTGCCCAGGCCGCCAACATAAATAGGCAGTGCTTCGTTTAACATATATTCCATGCTGAAATAAGCGATGCATTTTAAGGATGCACCTGGATGGTTTTGCTGAAACCATGCAGGGGTTGAGTATCCAAGTTCTTTTTTCTTTAATAATGTGTTTACTTTTTCAAGGAAACCTTTATCGGATAGAGTTTTCTCCAACTGATCGCGGGATACTGTTTGCAAAATAAGCCAGGGGTTATGCGTAAGCTCCCATAGTTGCGGATCAAGCTGGTTCCATATTTCATCTGCAGCATGGTTCCATGACCATTGCAGGTCAAGTGCAAGTTGCGCAAGGGAGTCAACTCCTTCGGCGTTGGATGGTAAAAAACTATACAATTGATTTGTATTATATTCTTCTTTGCTCATGATAATTTCGGCACGATTGTTTAACCTGTGCTAATGGTTTTAATTGTACTATTCAACGATCCATTTCTTTGCTTCATCCAACCCGGCATTACCAAATACCCTCACTTCACCCGGCAACAGGTAACCAAAGAATTTTGCAAAACCGTTTATCAGTTGATGGTTGGAAACCAGGGCAACACGATCCCAGGCCGAGAAATTTTTCATTCCAACACCTGCATCATCTATCATCGCTTTGAGGCTGAATCCAGAAAAGTCGGGTCCTAAATAATAGAGAAAACGTATTTTCTTATTCGCTTTTAATTTTTCATTCACTGCGGGAATTAAAACATTTTCATAATCTGTGTCTGTTACTTCGCCTTCGGCTTCAATACCCAAAACATTACCGGGTAAATCGTTTATTATTTTTAACATGATCTTTCTGTTTTACTATGAATCTAAATCTCAAAATATCACCTGGTTCTTTTATTAAACCGTTTCTAATATTTTCTTAAGCTCTTCGTATGGCTCTTTGGTTATTTCCCCGGACGCAAAACGCTTTTTCAAAATGTCAGGCTGAGTATCTTTTTTTCTTCTTTCTCCCGGAATACTGTATGGAATACATAATCCTTTATCAATTTCCTAACTCCCTCGGCTTCTTTCCTGTTCGCCAGTGCTCCTCGATTTGTTCAAGGGTCTTTCCCTTAGTTTCAGGGACGAGATTATAAAAAAAGATCCAGGCACCAACGGCTATCAATCCATACAGCCAAAAAGTGAAAGCCTGACCTATTACTGAAACTAAACTCAGAAAGGAAACAGCCACTATAAGATTCATGGCCCAATTAGTAACCGTTACTGTGCTCATGGCTGCACCACGAACCTTCAGGGGATATATCTCAGAAATTAGTAGCCAAAAGATAGGGCCAAGCCCGAAAGCAAAACAGGCGACATAGACACTCAGACCCCCAATGGCAACATAGCTTTTGAAACTGGCCAACTGCGGAAATTGAAAAGCAGCGCCAAGGATCGCCAGGCCAACGATTTGGCCGACAACTCCGGTTAATAGTAAAGGCCTTCTTCCAACACGGTCAATCAGGAAAATGGCCAGTATATGAAAACACCACATTAAGCCTGTCAACCCGGCTCCAGCCAGTATTGCCGGGCCTGCACCACTAATACCGGCGAATTTGAAAATAGTTGGCGAGTAATAGATGACGGTATTGATACCTGTTATCTGCTGAAAAATTGCCAATCCCAAACCTACGATCATGGGCATCTTTAGTGAATGTTGGAATAATCCCCTGATACCGCCTTCGCCTTGTTTTTCCATACTCTTTTGGATGTCCGTAATCTCCGGTGTTACATCAGTGTCTGTTCTTACACGCTGCAAAACTATCTTTGCCTCTTTTATTTTTGATTTACTGATCAGCCAGCGTGGACTATCCGGTAGTATCCACATGCCAATAATAAGGCCGATAGATGGTATAGCCGCAAGACCAAACATATACCGCCACTGCCCGCTACCGGAGAAGGCGTAGTCAACCAGGTAGGCAACAACGATGCCGGTGGTAATGGCAAGCATGTTGACCGCCACGAGCGATCCGCGAACCTTTGCCGGCACTAATTCGCCTATATACATCGGGGAGATAAATGAAGCAATACCGATACCGATTCCGCTTATTGCCCTCGCGACAATTAACCAGCTAACTGAAGGAGAAAAGGCGGTACCGATGGCGCTGACGGTAAAAATAATGCCGGCGAGTATGATCATTTTGCGCCGTCCGTAGCGATTGGTTAGCGCACCACCAATAACAGCACCAATGACTGCGCCCACTAAAACGGAACTAACCACCACCTCTTCCATCGTAGACGATAGACCATACTGCTTTTGGATAAACAGTATTGCTCCCGAGATAACGCCCGTATCATAGCCGAAAAGCAGCCCACCGATTGCCGCAACTCCTACGGCAACATAGACAAAGCCTTTCAAACCCTTTTTGTCATTTTCTTTATTCTTCATTCGTATCAGATTTATTTTGAAGAACTAACCTGAATTTCAAAATCTGTTCCTTCCAATTAGCCTCCGGCCTATAGAACGTGAATTTGATTTGTTTCCTTCCTGAAGTGATTTGGTTGGAAGATCGGCAAAGTGAATTCCAGGTATCTGCCGTCTGTCTTTTAAATCGTAAACTGTTTTCCAATCGTCATCACTTCAATGGATAATTGGCTTTGACATCTTTCTGATCTACAATATTTTACCGCAAGGTTCTTTTCTATTTTGAAGCTATGAATTGACCTTTAAAATTTGTTGACGGATCGTCGTTGACAATTCATTAAATTTTACGAGGCCTTTATACATAGTATTATTAACAAAAATAGCCGGGGTGTTTTTTACGCCCATTTGTATACCACATTCAATATCCTCGTCCACCCTTTTTATTACCGTTGCTTTTTTGATGTCTTCCATCAGTTGCTTTATGGAAATAGAAAATTTTTTTTCGATAACCCCTAAAATAGCGCCTAATCCATATTCCAGGTATGATTGTAATTCAAAAATTGTATCATGTACTTCAATAAACTTTTTTTGAATTCCACTTGCCTCGGCAACAAGAGCAGCTAAAAGCGCGGATGGATGGCTATATGTACAAGGGAAATTCATATAAACAATACAGACCTTTTCTTTAAAATATTCACGTATCGCCTTTATTTCCCTAAAAGCTTCACCGCAGTGGTCACACTCATAATCTTCATATACCAAAAGGTTTAATTTCGCGTCCTCATTCACAAGAAGATGATCGTTATTATTGACAATTGAAGACAAACTCATTTTTAGAATAATTAGTCATAAGAAATAACAGTTCCTGTATTTGCCAGCCCGCTGGATCCTCTTACATCTTTCGAAGCATGAGTATCTACTGCGTCAACTGCGCTGCGACCCATGGAAGCAGCAAGCAAAGCAGACGATTTTGTCACTCGTTTTTTTTGTTTTTCTTCTGTAACCTTTTCAGACATTATATTTTTCGTATCTTTTTTGTCAATTGGGTTTACGCCAGGTTTGATTTTATTGACACTGTCCTTTTTTAATACTGTTTTGTTTTTCATCATTTTAAATTTTACTAATTTATAGGAAGCTATATTTAATAATCTCGGCTTATTTTTTAGCTAAACCGTTTCTAATATTTTCTTCTGTTCCAAATATTGCTCTTTGGTTATTTCCCCGGAAGCAAAACGCTTTTTCAAAATGTAAAGCGGAGAATCTTTTTCTCTTCTCTCACCGGGAATACTCCAGGGTGTAACGAAAATCCAGAATAATAATCCTAACCAGAGGATCCACCATATAAAGTGCATGCCTCCGAAATAATAACCGTTGTACATGTTCATGATTTTTTATTTTTAATTAGTAAGTGAATAATTGTATTTATATAGGTTTTAAAAATTATTTGCTTTATCAAAAAAGTTTTTTTTCTATAATTTCCGGTGTTGCAGGATCTACTAAGCCATAATTATGCGACACTAATTTCTCATACTTGTTTTTATATTTCATACGATCCAGCATATGAGTGATCAGAGCGATATGGGTTACTTTCTTGTTATCTGCGTTTACAATAAACCAGGGGGCATGTTCGAAATTTGTTTTTAGCAACATTTCATCCCGGGCATCTGAATAATCTTTCCAGTGCTTTTGTGCTACCTCGTCAAGAGGGCTTATTTTCCATTGCTTCAGCGGATCTTTCCTGCGGTCGCTTAGTCTTTTTTTCTGTTCCTTTTTACTTATATCCAAATAATATTTCAGAATGATAAATCCTCCATCAACGAGGCCTTTCTCAAATGATTCTACTTCTGTGAAAAATGATTTGTATTGTTTGTGAGTGCAAAAGCCCATTACTTTTTCAACGCCAACCCGGTTGTACCAGCTTCTGTTAAAAAGAACAAACTCGCCGGAAACCGGCAAGTGTGCCGTGTATCGCTGAAAGTACCATTCCCGTTCCTGGAAGTCAGTAGGCTTACCCAACGCCACTACTATTGTTTCCCGCGGACTTAAATGTTTGATGATCCTTTTTATGGTTCCGTCTTTACCGGCTGCATCTCTTCCTTCTAATATTACAAGTAGCTTAAGACCGGAAGCAATTACTTCCTTTTGCAACTTCACCAGCTCAATAAAGAGTTCATGCAATATTTCTTTCTTTTTCTTTTTAGTTTTCTTTTCTTTTTTGATTTTAATGCCAGGTTGTGCTGGCTTGTCTTTCAGCCCGTTGACACCAAATTCCAAAAGGGTTTCCGTTTCTGTTTTCATTTTTGTTGATAGTTGATTTTATTTACTCCATTGATGGCTCCTCCGTAGGAGCGCTGGCACTTAGGTGATGTTTAAATTGCGATTCATCAAATACGGAACCCTGT